>CAZKIC010000120.1:0-2905 GCA_964552785.1 uncultured archaeon | reverse complement strand
ATCTTTTTCTGTTATACTTTCCAGAGGCTTATCTTTTATATTTCCTTCCAAGAGTATTTCTTTTGAATAAATACTCCCAAACGATAATTTTGTAGTCAGGAATGTGGATAAATTTAGTTTTATGTTGTCTTTTATAATCTCACTCAGAATTTGTTCATTTAAATTTAAAGCATCTATGGTTAATGGAGGGAATTCATAATTTCCATGGATCTTTATATCCCGATCTTTCCATTTTTGTTTCCTGAGAACAGACCATATTTTGTTTTCCTTGTCCTTGAAAATTATGTTTCCGTTGCTGAACATCTCAATTACAAGATCATGTGTTTCTGTTTCTATAAAGATAATACGGTCGAAACCTATCTGCCTGATGTCTTTTATTCTTTTTCCTCCTAAATGTTTTCTAAGAGCCATTGCGAAATTTGTCGGTTTTTGAGGTTTTTCTGTTTTGTATTTTGTCAACGCTAAATAATTTAAAGAAATTACCAGTTCGTTTGTGCCTTTTCTTGGTATGTGCAATTGAACATATAATGTGTTGTCATTTTGATAGAATTTTTGGAATCTTGCGCCTATAAGTAAGGGTTTTAGTTCTTTTAATAAGTAAAATATATCCAGAGAGGATAATTCTTGTTTTGGCTGCATTTAAACCACTAAGAATAATATAGAGATGAACCTTAATAAAATCTCCAGAGATTACTTTTGCTTCCTGAATAAAAATAATCCAACAGAGATTAGAGCCAACCCGAACAACAAATCAACCTTTGGTTCGCTAAGATTAATATAAAAATACAAGTAATTCACCAATCCAACCAACAAATAAACAGTACCGGTTGCTATAATCACTACAGCTATTGTCCATGTTATTAAAGTGCTCTTTATTTTATTCAAAAGATCTTCAACAACCTTCCCTATTAAGACATGGTAGGATTTTGTGGTTAGTTCAACAATCTTCTTGACATCGTCGATATATTCTGATATCTTAGATTCTTTTGACTCTTTGGCCATCTTAAGCCATCTCCTCTCCTTGAATATTGTGGTGAGGGATTTCGGCATCGTCCTCCTTTCCATCTTCTTTGAGTTTTTTCTCAAAGTCCTCAATTTCTATTCCTTCAGCTTTATACATCTCAATAAGTTGTTCTTGGTCTCTGATGCCGAAATACTCAAAAAATTTTTTTGTTGTTGTCAGTTTGTTTGTGTGCCCTTCTGGCTCAACATTAATAAAACCCCTTCTTTGGAGTTCTTTGATGTGGTCATATGCTCTGTTGCCTCTTATCTCTATGATGTAGCTTTGTTTTACAGGACTTCTGAACGCAATTAGAGATAATGTTTGCAGAGTTGCTCTGGGTAGATCCTTTTCAGGGGCTAAACGATCTACATGTTTCCTTATGTCTTCTTTGACTGTCAGTTCAAAAAACCCTTCCGATCTTTCCACAACTTTAATTCCATGTTCGTCATACTCTTTTTCCATTTCTTTTAATAATGATTTAATTTGCGGTTTTGATAAACTCTTTATTCCTTCTGTCTCTTTTAAAACATTATATAATTCTGCCAGAGTCAATGGTTTTCCTGCAACAAATAGTGCTGCTTCTATTATCTTTTTTATATCTCTCATTTAATCACGACACTTCTTCTTGTGGCATTCTGGTTATTTCTATATCGCCGAATAATTCCTTCTGATCGCATTTGATTCTTTGCTGATTCGTAAGCAATAATAGCGAGTTAAATATTCTTAATTTGTCTAATCTGGTCGGTTTCTCTGTTAAGAGTTCACTGAATTTTACAAGATTATTTTTATCAAGGAAGTTGTTTATTCTTTCATATAATTCTTCCACACTCTGCCCGATATCATAAGCATTTAATTCCATTCTGAAGAATTCTTTTACTTCACGGTTTGCCCTGATTTTTAGTGCTTTATCCAAAGCACCAATAAGTTCGTCAATCGATATCTTTCTCACAGGTTTTCTGATTATTGGCATATTTATCAAAGGCAGATTTATATTTCTTGCTTTTTCAATTTCTTCCGAATGGCCAATATCCTCTTCAAAATCATCTTCTATGGATTCTTCTTCCATTACTTCTTGTTCTTGTTTGACGATTCTCTCTGTTTTGATGCGGTATATAATTGCCGCACATAATAGTATCTTTGCAGGTATTTTAAGATCGTTGTTAGTCATTCTCTTTATGAAAGACTCAAATCTCTGGTTTAATTTCAACAGATCTATGTTCCATGGATCCATATCTTTTGTTAAGAATTTGATTACTTCTCTCCAATCCCCTGTAGTTATAATATTGAATATGTCTTCACTTTCTTCCTGTTGTGCATACACTTCGTAGACATTATTCTCTGTCTTCACAAATTCCTGCTCTTGTTTGCCTTCCATGAAACCACAAGGGTAAACCTATATTTAGCTTTGTTGTTATAAAAAACAACAAACTCTCCTGCAAATTAAAATAGAAGGAGGGTTAATCCTTTCCTACCCACCAGACCATCTTCTTGGAGTTTCCGATTTTTGCAGTTTCCAATTTCCCTTTTATTACACCTTCAGACTTTAGTTTATAGCAGTGTGTGTTTGCAGTACTCCAAGAAATACCAGCCTGCTTAGCTAGCTCGTATGTAGAAATCGGTCTTTTGTGTTTTTTTAAGATTTTTAATGTTACTTCATCTACTGACATCTCCATAATGTTCTACCTCCCCTAAAACGCTTCGCGTCAAAATTCTTCCTTCCAAAAAGATATCCTGACACTAATGTATTACTATATTAGTACGAGGGTATATATAAATGTTTCGATAAAGAGGTGCCGATGTATTATCCCAAAATAATTTCCCCCCTAAAAACAAATCTATGAGAAAGTTAAATCAAAAGAAAATAAAATGGATAATAAAGCAAAAGAATGAAGGAATGACTAA
>CAZKIC010000119.1:0-2928 GCA_964552785.1 uncultured archaeon | reverse complement strand
ATAAGAGAAAATACTTTAATTGCATGATCTATGGAATCATCCTATAATTTTTTTTTCGCCCGAGTAATATTGCACATAACTCCCGGAATTCATGTTAGTTTCTCCGAACGAATGTGAGGATTGAGTTTTAGTGCAACGTTGGGCGAAGCCCAAAAACTCAAAGTCGTCGTGTCTATAGTTTTTTATGGGGGTTTCCGCCGCCGTTTTTTGCTTATTTTTTCTGAAAAAAGAAGATTGGGGGTTTCCGTTGTTTTTCAAATTATATTTTTTCCCAGAATAAAGAATTATCTCTTACTTCAACTTTTAATTTTCCTCTATTCTGTAAAGAACTAAGATAAGCCATAGCTACTGTATTCATCAAATAATATTGTTGTGTTCCTCGCATATTTATTTGGTAATGATCGCACATATCTTTTAAAACCTCTTCAGTAGTTCTTCTTCCATGAAATTTATCTAAAAGATATTTTTCAACCCCGTTAATTACCTCAAGGTTTGCATCAACCAATTCAGTTAAAGATTCTCTCGGTTCTGCATGAGAAGGAACATAAAACTTATATTGAGAGTCTCTTAAAAATCTCAAAGTTTCTCTGGTTCTATCTATATCGATATAAAAAGGAATTTTATGTCTTTTTAGCACATCTTCCGAAAAAAGAGAATCTGCACAAAATAAAACTTCATCAGCCTCTACACCAATTTGATTGGGGGCATGTCCCGGTAAAGGAATAATTCCTAATTCAATTTCGTCAAACTTTAATCTGCGTTCGTCTCTTTTTATTACATAATCAACATCAGAAGGTTGAGCCATTAAGAACTTGTTTTGTAAATCTTTTAAAGGACTTGCACCAGAGAAGAGATAAAGAGGTTCAAGCAAAGGAAATTGTATTATTGCAGATTCAACTTCAGGCGCATAAATTCTTGCTCCTGTTTTCTCTTTTATGTATCTATTTCCTCCGCAATGGTCTGCATGTGAATGGGTATTAATTATTGCTTTTGGGAATAAGCCATTTTCTTCTAGAAGTCTTAATACTTTTTTTCCAGTATCATCATCTAGACCTGAATCTATTAAAATAACTGATTTTTCTCCATCTTTTACAACTCCTATGTTTGCCGGATTTGGTATGTAATAAACCCGCTCACTTATTTTTTTCATTTCCATTCTCAATTAACCTCTTTATACTAACACATAGCAGTGAGACATTTTTGGTTGCTGTCTCCCTTCTATTTTTTGTAATCTGAATGGTCCTGATTGAATTATTGGTTTCTCCGATAAATCAAGAGTTTCTGTATAAACTTTAACTTTGTCCTTTAATAAATACTTTTCAGTTCCACAACCTGGTGCATGGTAAGTTCCACTTTGCCATTGTGCTTTACATACACAACCCCCAGCACAAGCAGGTAAATAAGAATGGTTTCTGCATTGTTCAATATTAACTGGGTTTCTTTCTAGAACATCACCATAAACAGGAGTTCTTTCCAAATTACCATCAAAATCGATCCTCCCAACCATATGCTCTTTTAATCCAACAAGCTCCCAACACTTATAAACCTCTCCAAAAGGGTCGACTATATAAGAACCGTCAGCAACACTACTACAAGGAAGTGGCTGAACTTGGGGTCTAATATCTAGAGGAAAACCTCTTTCATAAGCTTTTCTCCAAAGTTCAGGCATGACTCTAAATAATTTTAGGTCTGATAAAGTATGGCTTTCAAAATCAGCACATGCATCAGTAAAAGCTGTTATATAACAAAAATCTGGATAAACATGAGTTAAATCTCTAGATTTAAGTTCATCTAACAATCTCTCCATTGTTGGGTATGTTTCATCTGTGAGACTTATTCTAATATGTGTTTCAATGTTTGTTCCCCGCGTCATGCCTAAAACTCTTGCTATGTCTTCAAAAGAACCTCTTCTGTCTTCTTTATAGAATCTGTATTTATTGTGCATTTCTGGATCGCCATCTACAGGAATTTGTAATCTAGTTCCATAACCAGAAAGCCATTTAACAATATCTTCATCTATTAAACTTCCGTTACTCAAAACATGTAAGCCAAAAGCGATATTGTTCTTTCTTGCCCATTCTGAAACTTCTTCGGTTAATTCTCTCCCCATTTCTCTTGCTCCAGGCAAGAAAGGTTCTCCACCATAAAGAACAAGTTCTAACTTTTTGGCTCCTCTTTCAGCGGTTGTTTTTTTGATGAATTTTTTAGTAGCACTTAATAATTCTGGACTCATATATTTGAACCCATGAATTTGTTGTCCTTTTTCTCCTCTTCCCTGATAACAATAAGGGCATTCAAAATTACAGTCATATGTTAAAAGAGCATTAAATTCAACATTTTCTTTACCCTCTTTCCATCTTCGGTGCATTTGTGCATATTCTTCCAACTCATCTAATCTAGGTGGAATCAATATACCCTGTTCTTTTAAATCCTCAACTAAACCAACTAATGAAGAATCATTGAGAGGATCTAAATTTCTGCTTTTTAATAATTGAGCCAAATCGGAATTAACTCTGGTTATAGAACCTCTAAGCGTATTATAGACTAAGTAAGACCCATCTCCTTCTCGTATAAGCACATTAAATCTTGAGGTTTTCATATTCATTCTCCTTGAATAAGATTTATTATAAAAAGGTATTGTTCTAAACTTTATAAATCTTTTCATTCTTAAGTCGTAACAACTCCTAACCAAAGGTGAGACAAAATGTCCGCAGGACTTAGGAAATCCCCCTATAAAATTCTTTTTCGTAGAAAAAGGCTAAATGTCCGTTAGGACTAAAGGCGGAAACCCCCTTTTAATAAATCTACACGACGATTGAATATAACATCGGAATTAAGCGATGTTTTCGATATTGGCCAATATCATCTAATCGAAAATATGGGTGGAAGAAACTGCAAGTTTCTGGAACCGCTTAATTGCTGTTATGT
>CAZKIC010000118.1:0-2937 GCA_964552785.1 uncultured archaeon | reverse complement strand
GTCTAAGTATGGGAGTGAATATCAGCAATATTATTGAGAAAGAAAAAATAGATATTAGCAGTTTGGCGGGTAAGGTGCTGGCTGTTGATTCTATGAACATATTGTATCAGTTTTTGTCTGCGATAAGACAATACGACGGATCTCCTTTAATGGATTCAAAAGGAAATATTACATCCCATTTATCAGGTATATTTTATAGAATTACTAATTTGATTAATCAAGGATTGGATTTTGTTTTTGTTTTTGACGGCAAAGCTCCTGAGTTCAAGAAAAAAGTTCAGGCGCAAAGAATCGAAAAGAAGAAGGAAGCAGAAATAAAATGGAAAGAAGCAGTATCAAAAGGGGATTTTTTAGAAGCCAAAAAATATGCTCAAGCTACGTCTAAATTAACTCATGAGATGGTTGAAGAAGCAAAGGAATTATTAAATGCCATGGGTGTTAATTGTGTAGAGGCTCCTTCTGAAGGAGAGGCACAAACAGCATTTATGGCTAAAAATGATCCAAACATATACGGTGTTCTTAGTCAAGATATGGACTCGCTTTTGTTTGGATGTCCAAGATTAATAAGGAATGTTTCTGTTGGGGGTCGTAAGAAGATTCCAGGAACTAATCAGTATAGAGATATTGTTCCCGAGATAATTCACCTGTCCAGGAATTTACAAAAATTGGGCTTAAACCAGGATCAGCTTATTATGTTAGGTATGTTAGTAGGCACAGATTATAATGAGGAAGGAGTTAAAGGCATTGGTCCTAAAAAGGCTTTGAAATTAGTTAAAGAGTTTAAAACTCCGGAAGAGTTATTTTCTAATGTTTCTTGGGAACATGAGTTGGATCCCTTAGAGATATTCTATTTCTTTAAGAATCCTCCTGTTACGAATGATTACAAGATTGTTAAAAAAGATATAAATGTTTCGAAAATAAAAGAAATTTTGATTGAAAAGCACGAATTTTCTGAAGAAAGAGTTAACAACACTTTAGACAAATTGATTAAAGCCAAGGAAAAGAAAAAACAAACATCTTTGGGCTCTTGGATGTGATAATTCTCTCAAAAAGGCACTAAGATAACTATATCCTTTAACATATATATTCTTATAAAGGAATGTATTTAAATAACAAAAATCTTTAATTATTTCATATTTTGTTTTGCTTGCTCCTAAGGGAGATAATCCGATGGCTCGGATAACACCAAGTGCTGTGCCTGCTTAAGCAGACAGTACTTTGGGTTAATTTTTTCTTTTTTCGAGATCTATCATTTGGTAAAATATTTGAAAGAAGAATAAAAAATATAATTCTATATAGCACTGCAAGTTCCTGTTTTCGTACATGTTGGCGGGCTCTATTTATTTTTATATTGTTGTTATAAAACAATTTGTTCCTGTTTTCGTACATGTTGGCGGGCTTCCTGAACATGTATAGTTTCCAAGAGGACATACGAGATCTCCTTGTGCCACAATCTCTGTTAAAGGAGCACTACGATAAGGGTCGCCCAATTTACATATTAATAATTTATTTCCTTGACCTTTAATAGTTCCAAATCTATATCCATAATAACAAGGGGGGCCGTAACTACACATTTTCCAGCTTCCGCTTAATGTAGCTCCGCTAATAGATATACATTCTGTGCTGGTAGTACGGTAAGGACTACCTTCTTTATAACCTACAAATGTAAAACATAACTGATTAGAACTACCAGAAACAGCTTGTATACTATATGAACGATAAATATCATTTTCGATATCAGGTTCGTACCATCCCCACCAATTAGTTGATCCTGAAAACGTTGCACCACTAGACGAAACAACGGTATCCAAGTAGGGTGTATTTGGAGGAGGCAAAGATTTACCTGAACTAATATGCAATCCAGAACTATCACCATATATTTTAGCAGGAGCATCTTCAATGTATGCCTTTCCATTAAAAGAAGGATTGTTATAATTACAATTCTGAGTTTCTTTACAATTATTGTTGCATGTTGTAAGATCTGTGTAAGTTAGCCCGTTTAAAGAACATTGATACTGTATTCCCCCTGAACAAGAACCACAGTCTGATGGACAGGTTGAACAATCTTCTCCGGAATCGCAAGTTCCGTCTCCGCATGAAGGACCAGAAGAACAAACACCATTAGAACATGTTCCTGAAGAGCAATAAGTTCCGGTTCCACAATAATTTCCGCAATTATTATACACTGGTTGTCCGCAAGGTGTTGAAGACACAGGACAAGATGTGGGGGTGCAGGAATTACAAACACCATTAGAACAACCATTACTTCCACAATCTTGTTGTTTTATTCTTGAAGTTGAAGAAGTGCAACTTCCGGAAGAGCATCCTCTTGTGACATAATCTCTATAAACATCACCATTATAGCAATAATTTGAACCTGTGTATCCACTTATTCCACAATCTTGTGTAAGAGAGTCTGTGTATTTGCAGGAACCCGAGCTTATATCGCAATAGTAATCTCTTAAATAAACATCATTATTCTGACAAAAATTATAATCTGTACTACAGCCGGCTTGAGATCCCTGATATACCGCTGTGCCTTTAGTGAGGATATTCCCGTTATCAAGAAACGCCACCAAACCCGTTCCTGTCTTATCTCTGATTAATAAATCGTTTCCGTCCGCTACGGGATTAGTGTTTTGTGTTATTGAACCTTTTATGTAAGTTTTTGTTTGACTTGCAAGAAAAATCCTATTAAGAGCGGTCTTTAATAAGAATGAATCCGAAACAGGATTTGGTACTTGTACATTTTGCTGTATTGATGTTGAATTTATTAAAAAATCGCCATTTCTATCTATGCTTAATAATTTAACTCCGGAACGCTCAATAATAAAAGAAGGATCTTCAAAAGATACTCCGCAAATATTTTCTGTTAATGCAAAGGCGGAAGATATAAAGATAAAAGAAAATAAAAGAAAAACGTACGATTTTCTAATC
>CAZKIC010000117.1:0-2939 GCA_964552785.1 uncultured archaeon | reverse complement strand
TAATTATACATATGTTTACAGGTTTAAGGGACAAGGACAAACAAAAATTGATTTTTAAAAGAAACAATTTTGCCAGAACTGTTTCTCAACAGGATTTAATAGAACAGCATCTTGAGATTCTTGAAGAATTGAAATATTCTTCGGGATTGTTTGCTGCTTCTTCCAAAAATGTTGGCACAGGATACGACAAGAGCTGGCTGAGGGACAATTTTTATGAATGTCTGGCTTTTTTTGTTACTAAAGATTACGAAACTGTAAGAAAAACTTACAGGGCTTTGTTAGACATATTTATTAAACATGAATATAAGATAGATTGGGCAATAAAGCACAAGCCAAAGTATAAGCATGAGTACATACATGCAAGATATCATCCTGAAACTTTTGACGAGTTTTGGGAGGAATGGGGGAACAAACAGAATGATGCTGTTGGAGCTATCTTGTTTATGATTGGACATTTGGAAGACAGAGGAATAAATGTCCTGGAGAAAAAGAAAGATTTTGAGATTGTGCAGAAGCTCGTCTATTACCTGCGTTCTGTTGAGTATTGGCACGATGAAGACAACGGAATGTGGGAGGAAGATGAAGAAGTGCATGCCTCTTCTGTTGGGGCCTGTGTTGCGGGATTAAAGGCGATACAAAGAGTGAATGGAATAAAGGTTCCTGAATGGCTTATTGAGGAAGGCGAGAAAACCCTAAGATTCCTGCTTCCAAGAGAGAGCGCGAGGAAATTTGTTGATCTGGCTTTGCTTTCATTGATCTATCCTTACGATGTTGTTGACAATGAACAGGCAAAAGAGATATTGAAGAATGTTGAATATCATCTCGTAAAGAAAAGAGGAGTGATAAGATATAAGAACGACCGATATTATAACAAGAATCCCGATGGTTTTTCAGAAGAAGCAGAGTGGACTTTTGGGTTCTCCTGGCTGGCTATTATTTATGAGTTGAGAGGCAACAAAAAGAAAGCGGGCAAATATATAAGAAAAGCAATAGAAACAATAAATGATAAAGGAGAGATACCGGAACTTTATTTTTCAAATTCTAATGAATATAATGAGAACTCCCCTTTGGGATGGGCTGAATCTTTGTTTGTTGTTGCCATTTACGGAATGAACAGAAATTATTATGGTTTTAATGATTTTTTTGAGAAGTGAATTTTGAAATCTTTGTTCCTGATTTCGTATAAATATTTAAATGTTTACATTCATTATAATTACTAAGTGGTTTCATGAGTACGGATCTATTCATATCTGACCGTGTTGAGGTATTATCAGCCATGAAATCAAAAAAAAATTCCTCTTGAAGACAAAGAATTAATAGCTAACAGATATCTGGGGACATGGGGTAATGGCCCTTGTAATGTTGCTTTATTTGATGCAGCTTATTTTCTTGAGCTCGGATTGAGAATACCTATTAATTATGTTGATATTCTTTACAGAGAAACAATGAGTGGGGGTTATCCGATACCTACGATATATTATGGTCATATTGCCAGAAAATTAGAATCTTTAGGCAAAAAAGAACTAGCATCAAAAATGTATGAATGTGAATTAATGAGAGTTATAGAGGATTCTGGGGATTTTGGTTGCGATTCTTATTTGCAGGAGGCATATTTATTGGTAAAATTAGGCGTATATAACGAAGAAGATGCTTTTAGGAATGCATTCGAAAAAATTCTTCATTCCCTTAATACTGAAGGATTGTCTTGTTTGGGTTCAATATATTTTTCATTTGACGAGATATTAGAGAATATTGTATCGGAAGCGAGAAGATTAGGAATGGAAGAATATATGGATAAGATAAGAAATACTGTTATTGAGAGAGCCAGAACTGTTGATCGAAAAAAGATTGATGAGATGGGTCACACTATAGAAGATGTTGAGTCATTGTTTGAAATGTATATGAAGGGTATAGAGTAAATGAAGTATATCTATAGATTTTTTCTTTCAAAACCATATTTATTTAAATTTTATTATCTACTTGATAGTAGTAGGTGTTTTTATGAATGTAACACACAGCTATAAGCAGATACGTGACGGTTTATTAGGCGGAATACTAACTACATTATTAGTTGTAAGTCCGGCTTATGCTTCCAAGAGTCTTTTTAAACAAAAACCTGTTGCTGGTCAAATTGAGGGGGTTGTACAAACTCTGGAGAACAGGTATTCCGATAGATTTATCACAGAAATAAATGGGGTGCGGGTCTTCAATCTTGCTGATTATATATATGAGGTTGCGAGAGGGACTCCGATAGGAATGCCGTTGAGAGATTGGGAAATACCCAAAGAGTTTTTGAGATATACTGATTCAGATACTGATGCTTATCCAGATGAAGGGCGATATGGTAAGTTTTTTGTGAAGTATGTTTATTATTTTCATGAAAATACACAAAAGTTCATGACTCTTCCCAATATAATGAACATACCGAAGAAGTGCGAAGTCATAAAATCCCTGATGAATTATTACGAGAATGGCGGAAAGGTTGAGAGGTTTGAAAATGAAGGAGAGATAGAGCAGAATGCTGTATTTTTAAAGAACCATTCTTTTGCATTGCTGCATATAGGAGACAGTATTTTAACCAATGAAAAATCAAAATTACTTTTAAAGGTGCCTTTATTTGATGAATCTGTTTGTTTTCTGGAACCAATATTTATAGTTATAGCCGATGACAACGGAGACGGATTAGTAGATAGAGTAGGGGCTCTTTCTAAAAAGTATGTAGATGAGGATCATGATGGGCGCATTGATTCTACTGAAGCGTATCTGGAAGAAGATAAAGTTGAAACATATATGAATTTTTTACGCAGTTCTTTTCCTCTGATAAAAAATATTGATTAGCTTACAGGTATTAATAAATAACATATTCATTATGTAGCGGGATATTATAAATTAAATTCATAAAAATATAAGCAATATTCTATTTCTGAACCGTTCAGAAT
>CAZKIC010000116.1:0-2956 GCA_964552785.1 uncultured archaeon | reverse complement strand
GTTATATTCAATTTTTGGATTACTTAATTTAGAAAGAGAGAGGGGCGTCGTCCTAACGGACATATTGCCTTTTACTTCGTAAAAGATATTTATTAGAAGGGGCGTCAGTGCTTCGCACATATAGTCTTTTTCTGTGGAAAAAGAAATTTTATGGAGGCATCTTAAAAAGGAATATTTAATAAATGTTCTTGAATATTACTTTATAAAAGAGGAATAAATATGGATTATTACAAATTAACTCAAAAAGAGACCATATCAACTTTAAAAGCAAATAGTAATGGTTTAGTCAGTCATGAGATTGAGATTAGGCAGAAACAATTTGGCAAAAACACAATTAGTGTCGGGCATAATGTTTCATTTTTTCAATTGTTACTATACCAGTTTAAGAATTATCTAGTTTGGTTGTTAATTTTTATTGCAGGATTTGCTTTTTTTGCTGGATTCTATTTTAACAGACAGGAGCAAGTAATTGATGGAATTATCATTTCTCTTATTATAATTATTAATGTTTTTGTCAGGGCGTATCAGGATTACAAATCGGAAAAAACAGCTCAACTGCTTAAATCTATGCTAAAAAATGAAGCAATAGTCCTGAGAAATGGTGGAAAGCAAAAAATTAACGCTGAAAATTTAGTCCCTGGAGATATTATTTTATTAGAAGGGGGCGATAAAGTTCCTGCCGATTGCAGAATTATTGAAAGTAAAGAATTTCGTGCGGATGAGTCTATGCTTACTGGTGAAAGTAAGCCTGTTTTAAAAAATTCTACTGTTATTAGCAAAACTGTCCCATTAGCTGAAAGAAAAAATCTTGTTTTTATGAATTCTTATATTACAAATGGAACTGCGACATGCATAGTCACAAGAACGGGCAAGGAAACCGAAATTGGAAAAATAACTCAATCGTTAGATATGAAGCAATCATCTCCGTTTGTTGAAGAAGTTGATCTGGCTAGTAAAAAAATTACTTATGTTGCGCTTACTTTAATAATTGTTGTTTTAGCAATCTTTTTTGTGAAAGATCATCATTGGATCTCTGTTTTTATGATTGGTTCTGCTTTAGTAATTGGCTCAATTCCTGAAGGGCTTCCTGCAATAGTGACATTTTCTTTGGCTATTGGCTCTTTGAAACTTGCTAAGAACAATGTTCTTATTAAAAAAAAGTCTTTATTGGAGACACTAGGAAGTGTTGACGTTATCTGCGTGGATAAGACTGGAACTCTTACTGAAAATCGCATGACAGTAAAAAAATTGTTTTTTGATATGAAAGTGGCAGAATCTGTCAAACATATTTCTAAAAAAACACTTTTTCACTTCTCTAATTGCGCATTATTAGTAAACGAGGCAAAAGACACAGATAAGGGGTTTCAGGGTGGTTCTGAAGATATTTCACTAATAGATTTTTTCAATAACATTGGAGTTGACATTTTAAAACTAAGACAAAATTATCCTGTTCAAGAGTTTGAACCATTCTCATCAGAGAAGAAATATGCAAGTTCAACAAATCAAATTAGCAATGGAACAATCCAATATGTGAAAGGAGCTCCTGAAGTTATTCTTAATAAATGTAAATATTTGCTTAGTAATAATGTTATTAGAAAACTTTCAGAACATGATAAAATACAAATTCTCAAAACATTAAAAGATTTTTCTGATGAATCATTAAGAAACATAGCATTTTCTTATAGGATGATAAAAAGTAAGAATTCAAAAAACGAGAATGTTTTCATCGGGTTTGTAGGTATATATGACAGTCTTAAAAAAGATGTCAAGAAAACTATTAAAACTTTTTACCAAGCAGGTATTGAAATTAAAATGATTACAGGAGATAATGTTCACACTGCAACTGCAATCGCAAAAGAATGTGGGTTCAAGAGAATTAATGCAATTACCTGGGATGAATTAAAAGACCTATCTACTGATGAACTTAAAGAGAAAGTTGAAGAATGCAACATATTTGCAAGAATGTCTCCCGAATACAAATTAAAAATAGTCTCAGCTCTTCAAGAAAATGGGAAACGAGTTGCTATTACTGGCGATGGAGTTAATGATGTTCCAGCATTAAAAAAAGCTGAAGTTGGCATTGCCATGGGTGACAAAGGAACAGATATTGCAAAAGAAGCAGCTGATCTAATTTTATTAGATGATAATCTTTCCTCTATTGTTGTAGGAATCAAAGAAGGAAGAACAATATTTTCCAATATTAGAAAAGTCATTAATTATCTCTTAACATCTAATCTTGCTGAAGTATTTGTTGTTTTTCTGGGATCAATGTTTGGAGTGATACCATTTTTAGCGATACAACTATTATGGGTGAATTTTGTTACAGACATTGCACCAGCTATGGCACTAGGTTCAGATCCTCCACACAAGGATATTATGAGCAAAAAACCAACTGGAAAGAATGAGAAGCTAATCAATAAAAAAATTACTTTATTAACAGTATTTATTGGATTAAAAAAAGTTGTTATAATGTTCTTAATGTTTTACATAACTTACAAAATTACAGGCAACCTTGCATTAGCGCAAACAATGTCATTCACGTGGCTTGTCATGTCCCATTTTGTGAGAATAGCTGCAATACGATTTGATGAAGGAGTCAGTATCTTTTCTAATAAATATGTGAATTGGGCTATTGCAATTCCTGTTTTATTTCAGTTAATCATTATTTATACACCCCTATCAAATTTTTTTCATGTAGTTCCATTAACATTATTTGAATGGCTAATTATAACAATTTCCTTTATTGTTGCTATTGCTTTAGCTAAAGTAATTACATATGTTATTGATAAAAATCTTCCAGCAAGCGAATTGGACTATTGAAAATTTATTAATACATTAATTGACTACTTAATAAATGATATCCCTAAATGTTCTTTTCAGAAAAGAACCAAAACAAGACGCCCCTTCTACCTTCTTTTTTTAGAAAAAAGAAGCAAAAAATCTGACGCCCCTCTCT
>CAZKIC010000115.1:0-2966 GCA_964552785.1 uncultured archaeon | reverse complement strand
GGGGGGCATCATATTACATATATGGCTGAAACTATTACAAAAGATTTTGATATAGGTGTTATTGGTGAAGGCGAGGAGACATTTTCTGAAATTGTAAAGTTAATCAGTGAGCAGAAGGGACAGTTTAAAAAAGCTGACTTAAGAAAAATAAAAGGAATTGTATTTCATGGTGACAATGGTATTGAGATTACAGAAAGAAGAGATTTAATCAGACCACTTGATAGAATTCCTCATCCTGTCAGATCATTAGAAGGAGACCAGTATATTTTTACTTCAAGAGGATGTCCTTATAGATGTTCCTTTTGTAGTAGTTCATCTTTCTGGGATAAAACACGCATGTTTAGCGCAGAGTATGTTGTTAAAGAAATAGAAATGATAGTTGATCTATTTCCCGAGATAAAACATATTACTGTTGAAGATGACTTATTTGTTCTAAACCTCGAGAGATTTAAAAAGATAGGCAAATTATTAGATAAAAAAGGACTTTCTGATAAGTTAAAATTCTCTTTTTCTATTAGGGCTAATTTAGTTGACGATGATTTTTGTAAGACCATTAAAGCCTTTAATATCGAGTCGGTCTACTTTGGTGCTGAATCTGCCTCTGATAGAATTTTAAAAATATTAAAGAAGGGAACCACTGTTTTACAAAATCAGAAAGCCCTTGATATTTTACAGAAACATAATATCCCCTGTGTATGCTCTTTTATCATTGGTGTCCCGTCAGAGACAGAAGAAGAGGTTCGACAAACATATGAATTTCTTATAAATAACCTTCTTGACGGAAAGTTACGCCCTGGCTCACCAGTAAACATTCTTATGCCAATGCCTGGCACAAAAATATGGGATGATGCGCTTAGAACTGGTTTGATAGATATGGGAAATTTTGATTGGAATAGACTGTCAATTTTCGCATCATACAGACATTCTTCAGCTGATACTTTTGATGAATGGGTGAAAGTAAGGAAACAGAACAGGTCTATCTACCTCAACCAAGAAACATTAGATGAAGACAGGCTTTATGAAATCATGTGGTATTATGAAGAAAAGATAAAAAAGATTGAGCAATTAATTCTCAATGAAAAGAATATAAAAAAAGAGTATGAGGACTTTAAAAAGGGGGTTAGAGAATTAATAGATAAAATAAATGGTTTCAAAGAGGCTATTCCTGTGTTGGAGGATATAACAAAACTTGTTCTAAGAAATTTCTCGAACTCTTTGTTATTAAATAAAACTGGTGAACTCTGTTATCATCTTGATCTGTCTATGAATGCATATAATTTATTTAAGAAGGCCTTAATTAATGATCCTGAGAACGATGAAATTTTAAACAATTTAGGTGCTGTCAGTATTAAAATTGGAGAATTTGATTCAGCAAAATGGTATTTTGAACAGGCACTATCAATTAACCCTAACAATTTAGAGGCACAACAAAATCTACTTTATCTATTAACACTTATCGAAGGCAAATCTTTGGCAAATAAAAACTTTACTGGCACAGTTAAACAGACGGTGGAAAAAAATGATATGTCCGGTATGTGAGGAAAAAAAGAATTTTAAGAAGGTTTACGACAAACCTTCAGGAGTAACAAACCATCTTAACTATAAACCTGAAAATAAGAATCTTGTGCTTTATCTTTGTTCTAATTGTGGAATGGTTTTCCAGGCCAGGTGTTACCGAGAGGAAGAGTGGATTAAAATCCAAACAGAGAATTATAGAACGGATCTTTCAAATGAAGAAATAGAAGATCTTGTAAACGATTACCATGAGATGGTTAGATTCATAACAGAAGGCTTCTCTAAAAGTGGGAAAGTTCTTGATTGTGGTTGTGGTAGAGGACTTCTTTTAAAGGCACTGGAAAGGAAGGGATGGGAGTGTACAGGAGTTGAGTTGCCAGGCGAGGCTGGTTTATTTGCAAGAAATAGACTTGGATTAAATATCATTTTGGGTGACTGCGAGGATTTAGAACTCAACAATGTAGAATTTGATGTAATCATATTGTGGCATGTGCTTGAACATCTAAAGGCCCCTGTCAAAGTACTTAAAAAAATTAGAAAACTCTTAAAAGATAATGGTAGAGTCTTTTTACAGGTTCCCTGGGTGCCTGATTTTGAAAATTATCAGGACAAACATTACTATCATATCCTGGTGCTGAATCATCTAAACTTCTTCTCACCTCATGTTATCAAAAGGCTTTTTCATAAAACAGGTTTTGAAGTGACAAGAGAATGGATTACAGACAGTGAACTAACCTATATCCTTGAGAAAAAAACAGATAAAGTTAAAAAGCAGCCTTTATTAAACTGTCAACTCTGTAACTCTGATGATTTAGAAATTTGGAGATATATTAATCACTGGACATTAATGAGATGTAATACTTGTAATTTCATATTTCTGAATCCAAGACCAGAACCATCATATTATAAAAATCTATATGATCCGCTGTCTCAGTATGAGTATCTTGTTGATGGAGTTAAATATATAGAAAAGGAAGATGACTTCATAGCTGCATATGATCATTGGCTTCAAGATATAGAAAGAAAGATACTTAAAGGGAAATTGCTTGAGATTGGTTCTGCAGTTGGATATTTCCTTGAGGCTGCTAAGAGAAGAGGATGGGATGTGTATGGTGTTGAAATAAGCAGTGGAGGTGTAAGGTATTGTAAAGAACATTTTGGTATAGATGTGTTCTGCGGAGAGTTAAAAGAAGCCGGTATACCATCGGGATATTTCGACTGCATAGTTATGCTTCATACACTCGAACATGTCTATAATCCCATGGAGTTATTGTCAGAGTGTTGTAGGGTAATGAGACCCGGGGGACTAATGGTCATTGAAGTCCCCTACTTAAAGTCGGTTAACGATAAAAATAGTCCCATGCTTAACGATCTGCCAGCACACCTTAATTTCTTTACAGCAGAATGTCTGCTTGAACTTCTTAAAAGGTGCGGTTTTGTCTGTTTAGAAG
>CAZKIC010000114.1:0-3053 GCA_964552785.1 uncultured archaeon | reverse complement strand
GATAAAAGAATAACAACACATCTGGCGTGATCTGCTAGGGCGTGTGGTTGTGAGGCTTTGATATACACAGGAGAGAAAGACAGTAATTTTGAAAATTCTATAAAAGAAACTAATGAAGAATGGGGCTCTTCTTTTAATATAGAATATTCTTCCAATTGGAAAAAAATTGTTAAGAATTTTAATGGTTTAAAGGTGCATCTTACAATGTATGGAGAGAGACATATAGATAAGATTTCTGAACTTAAGAAGATTAAGGAAGACATTCTTATAGTGGTTGGCGGGTCTAAAGTTCCCGGAGAACTTTATGAGATGGCTGATTATAATATATCTATAGGTAATCAACCACATTCAGAAGTTGCTGCTCTGGCTGTTTTTCTGAATGATTTACTCGGTTCTAAAACACTTTACAGAGAATTTGATAATGCCAGATTAAAAGTAATTCCTTCTGATAGAGGAAAAAAAGTTGTTAGTGTTTAGCTATTTTAGTTCTATCGGCACGATTTATAGTGTATCGGCACGCTATGTAGTAGATACTTTAAAAGCTGTTTGAAATCTAAGAACATATACTCATGAAAGATGGTGGTTTGAAATGTACGGAAGACATATTAAAAGATACAGAAGAGTTCCTGATTACAGGTTAAGAATGAAGATTGCGGTTAAGATAAAAGATCTTAAGAGGATCTACCCAATTGAATCGGTAAATGGTCCGACTTTGGCCGATTTTTCATTTTAACTACCTCTTTCATTCCACTCCCTCCAGTAAAGAATTTGTTTTATGTATTGGTGTGTTAAAAACACACCAATTCCTATTCATATATGAAGGAAGGTGAGACTATGGATCTATTGACAGAACATGTTATCATAAAGAATCTCTTAAGAGAGAGAAAAATGGATAAGAATGACATGTATTTGAACGATTATAAAAGAATGACTATAGAAGAAGAAAAAGAATGGATTAAGATGAAAAAACATGCAAAACAAAGAGTAAAAGAGTTAGAAGATATGTTTCCTTTCGCTTTTGGCAAATATAGGAATGAGAGATTAAGGAACGAATTTATGTCAAGGTTTAATGGTAACAAGAGTGGTTTAATATTTTTATGATGTATGTCTTGTTTATTTCTTTAAACCCACTTGTTTTTCAGCGGCAGAGATCTATATAAGAGATCTGCCAATGCCCAAAGGGCATATGTGCGTTTTTTATACACATATACCACAATACAGTACAATATTTAATATTAATTTCTTAATAATAATTGTTAGCTTTTTTAAGGGTGATTATTTTGAGGAATGGAAACGGACAAATTGTCAGAGATGAGAAGCACATCTGCATTATGTGTAATAATGAATTATCAAAAGTTCAACATTTAATGAAATTGACTGATAGAGAAAGGTTGTTGTTGGCGACTCCTAAGAATATCATTACTGCTGATTTGGAAGTTCAAATGGATGATGGTTCTGTTAAATCATTTAAGGCGTTTAGGATACAACACAATGATGCTAGAGGACCAACAAAAGGAGGAATAAGGTTTCATCCTGATGTTGATATGGAAGAAGTTAAGGTTTTATCATATTTAATGTCATTAAAAACAGCTTTAGTTGATGTTCCTTTTGGAGGGGCTAAAGGGGGCGTAATAGTAGATCCTAAAAAATTATCAAGAAAGGAATTGGAGCGATTAAGCAGGAAATATATTCAATCTATGAGTCCTTATATAGGCCCTAAAAAAGATATACCCGCTCCTGATGTATATACGGATGCACAAGTAATGGCATGGATGCTTGATGAATTTGAGAATATAAAAGGAGAGCATGCACCCGGCGTGATTACCGGAAAGCCTCTAGAATTGGGCGGTAGTAAAGGAAGAGATTATGCGACTGCTTTAGGGGCGGTTTATGTTATAATAGAATACGCAAAATCTAATGAATTAGATCCGAGATTGACCACTGTTTCAATACAAGGATTTGGTAATGCAGGCATGAATTTGGCAAAATATATGCACGATGCAGGTTTTAATATTGTAGCGGTTTCTGATTCGAGATCAGGCCTATTCAATAAAGATGGTTTAGATATAGACGAAGTTATTAAACATAAAAGCAAAACTGGAAAATTGGAAGGTTTTAAAAAAGCCAAGAAAATAAAAAATGATGATGTGTTATATTTGGATGTTGATTTCTTAATTCCTTCTGCTTTGGGGGATGTGATACATTCAGGGAATATGAACAAAATAAAATCTAAGCGTATAATAGAAGTGGCAAATGCACCAATATCTCCAGATGCAGATGAGTATTTGAGCAAGAATGGAGTTGTTATAATCCCTGCAATTCTGGCAAATGCCGGAGGGGTTGTGGTGAGTTATTTTGAGTGGGTCCAGAACAATACGGGTTATTATTGGACTGAAAAAGAAGTTAAGGACAAACTTAAGGATATAATGGTTAAATCATTTAATGATGTATATACATTATACAAAGAGAATAAATCAAAAGGATTTGATTTCAGATCTGCTGCTTATGCATTAGCTATAAGGAGAATACTTGCTGCAGAGAGATTAAGAGGAAATATCTAGAGGTGTTTATATGCAGGATTATGATGTTATTATTGTAGGCGGAGGAGTTGCTGGTTATTCTGCAGGTATATATTCTGCAAGATACAATCTTAAAACCATCATTATTACTAAAGAAAGAGGTGGATTAATTACAACAACACACATTGTTGAGAATTATCCCGGATTTACTTCTTTGTCCGGACCTGAACTGATGGAACACATGGAAAAACACGTTAAAGCTAATAATGTCGAGATTGTTGATGATATAGTGGAGAAGATTGAAAAGACTAAAGAAGGATTTAAGGTTAAGACTTATACTAAAGAATACAAAGGAAAGGCGGTTATAGTTGCAACAGGAACAGAACACAGAAAGCTTAAAGTTCCAGGACATGATGAGTATTATGGTAGAGGAGTTTCTTACTGTGCTACTTGCGATGGAGCGTTTTTCAAAGATAAGATTGTTGGAATAGTTGGCGGATCTGATTCTGCTGCAAAAGAAGCATTATTAATGAC
>CAZKIC010000113.1:0-3056 GCA_964552785.1 uncultured archaeon | reverse complement strand
TCGTCGTCCCGATGCCGACGTTGCCGTCCTCCGAAACAAAAATTCTGGTTGTGCTGTTGGTAAAAAACACCAAAGGCATTGCATTATATGTTCCCAGAGAGGTTCCGTTTTTGTTTATTCCGGCTATCTCCCCTTGATAAATAAGAAAACTTCCAACATCATCTGTCTGGTTGTAAAGATAGTGGCTGTATCCTGAAGTCAGAATTTTTATCCTTTCCGCTATCAACTGGTTGATATTGATATTTGCGCCGGTTTTCACATTTTCTGCAATTCTCGCGTAAGGTTGTGTATTCATCTTAAGTCTCGGAGAAAGCTCTCCCTGACTGTTAACCTCAACAGAAAGCCAGTAATTATTGTTGAAATCTAAAGAAGATAAGGAACTCACATTCCCGAGCTCAACATAAAAAACACCATTGGAAATATCAACACTGCTCTGCGTCTCGCTCCAGACAGGAGAGCCTCCTGTTGAAGAAGTATAGATCCTGAAAGTGAGATTATACTGCCCGTCAAGAAGATTATTATTGGAATCTGTTAAAACCCCGTTGAAGGCCATGGTGTCCGGCAGGGAAAAAACAGGAACAGAAATAAAAATAAACCCTAAAAATACTAAAAAAACGAAAAACCTTCCAGACATAAACATATATGTTGCTCTAAAGTATATAAATATAACGACATATTGATACAGACAACAGATACAAACACAAATTTAAAAACCAACAACTATTTAGATTTATGTTTGTAAAAGCTTTCATCTACGACATTGACTATATAACAGAAAACAATGAAACAGCAATAAGATTATTTGTAAAAGACGAAAAAAGAAAAAAAAGCATAATTTTTGACAAAAAAGCAAGGCCGTATTTCTATGTACTCCCGCTGAAAGATCCTGAAGAACTGATAAAAGACTTGAAGACTATTGAACTCGGAAACGAAGACCGCACAATAAAGATAAGCGAAATAATAAAAGAAAGAAAATTTGTTGATGACAAAGAACAGGAGATATTAAAGATAATATGCAACATCCCTTCTGATGTCCCGAAATTAAGAGAAATAATAAAAGAGCACAAACTAGTAAAAGAAACAAGAGAATATGACATTCCCTTCTATAAGAGATATATGTATGACAACCAGATAAAAGACTTTTTTTGGTATGAACTCGAGATAAAAGATAATCAACTTGTAAAAATAATAAAAGAATTAAAAGAAGTTTCTTTGAATGAAATAGAGATGCTGGCAACAGATATAGAGACTTTGGAATTAGAAAATAATGAGCAGGAAATTTTCATGGTTAGTCTGCTCTCAAAAAACAAAAAAATATTGCTATCAACAAAAAGATCATCAAATAAAGATACAATCATAGTAAAAGACGAAAAAGAATTAATAGAAAAATGGGCTGAAGAAATAAACAAAATAAATCCTGAAATCCTGTTAACATACAATGGAGATTCATTTGATTTGGAACTGATAAAAAAAAGATCAGAAAAATTAAAGGCAAGAATAGAATTAGGTCCAATAAAATCAAAAATAACATTAAGAAAACAGGGAAGATATAATGCAGCAGAAATCAAAGGACTTCCTCACATAGACATCTTTAAATTCGTTTCAGGAATATTAAGAACCTCTGTAAGTTCAGAAACATTAACATTAGATAACATAGCATCTGAATTCTTGGGCACCGGAAAGATAAAAATAGATTGGAACAACATTCTTGAAAACATAAACACCCCAAAAACAATATCTCAGTTACATGATTATTGTTTAAGGGATGCAGAAATCACATTAAAGCTTGGAGAACTGTTCTTCCCGAATATAACCTCTGTTTCCTCAATAACATCCTTATTAAGTTTTGATATTTGTAGATCATCATACGGAAACATGGTTGAAAGTTTTGCGATAAAAAAAGCCTCAGAATTAAATATAGTGATACCTAATAAGCCAAAAGAAAGCATAATAGGAGAAAGAAGAGAGTTGGGGGCCATAACTGGAGCTTTTGTTGTAACTCCAAAACCCGGCTTGTATAAGAATGTAGCAGTCTTAGACTTCCGCTCTCTGTATCCCTCAATCATAATCTCCCACAACATAGATCCTTTTACCTTCAAAAAAAACTGTAAAGAGAATGAGAAAGTTCCGGGATTTAATCACTGCTTCTCTAAAGAAAGGAAAGGCTTTATTCCAACAATCTTGGAAGAATTATTAAATGAAAGAATGAAATACAAAAAACTTGTTAAGAAATACAAAAAAAATTCTTTAGAGTACAAGAATGCAAAAGCAAAAGACCAAGCACTAAAAACAATACTTAATGCTTTCTATGGTTATTTAGGATTTATAATGTCAAGATGGTACAGAAGAGAGTGTGCTGAATCAGTAACAGCTTATGGAAGGTATTACATAAAAATGATTATAGAGGAGGCTAAAAAGAAAAATTACGAAGTTGTTTATGGAGACACAGACAGTCTATTTATAACATCTCCCGGATTAAACTTTGAAAAAGCAAAATCTTTTGAAAAAGAGATTAATAAAAAACTTCCAGGAGTTATGGAATTAGATCTTGAGAATATATTTGAGAAAGGGTTGTTTGTCGCAAGAAAAGAAGGAAGCAGCGGGGCCAAGAAAAGATATGTTCTTAAAGACTCTGAAGGAAATTTAACAATAAGGGGTTTTGAAAAGGTAAGAAGAGATTGGTCCGAGTTGGCAAAGGAAACTCAGGAAAAAGTCATGAAATTGGTGCTTGATGAGAAAAAAGATGAAGCAATAAAACTCGTAAAAACAACCATAAAGAAACTAAAAGAGAAAAAAATACCTTTGGAAAAACTGATAATAAGAACAAAACTAACACGAAATATATCAAATTATGAATCAATAGGTCCGCATGTTGCTGCCGCCATAAAAGCAAAAAAAAGGGGTATGAAGATATATCCTGGGATGATATTGGAGTATATAGTAACAGAAGGTTCTCCAAAAGAGTCAATATCCGAAAAAGCAGAATTGTTCGAGTATGCAAAATCATATGATCCCGAATATTACATAAAAAATCAAATCTTACCCTCTGTATTGAG
>CAZKIC010000112.1:0-3111 GCA_964552785.1 uncultured archaeon | reverse complement strand
TATATATAATTTTGTTAGAATTAATTATGTTCTTGGTTTACTTTCGGAGGTACTGCCAAAAACATTAACTTTATAAAGATTATATATTATTTTTATAATGTTGTTTTTAGTTCCTGTGTAACAGGGGCGAGGAGTTTCACAATATCTCCGAATAACTTGGCTTATTCTGAGATATTTTTGTGTTTATGTTTCAAACAGAAAGAGGTTATGCAATGGCAGAGAAGCAAATTGTAAGGTTTTTAGGAAATGATTTAGATGGTAATAGAAAACTTTCAAGTACATTCATCAGGATAAAGGGTGTCAGCCACAATCTTTCAAGTGCCATACTTAAAGCAGTAGGTGTTGATAAGAACAAGAAGATAGGAGAACTTTCTGAAAAGGAAATTGAAAAACTGGAAGATGCAGCAAAAAACCCGATAAAGTACGGAATACCTTCTTATATGGTTAACAGGCAGAAATCCTACAAAACTGGCGAGGATGAGCACCTTTTGGGAAATGATATAAAGTTACAGATAAGGGAAGATGTTAACAGATTAAGGAAGATAAGAGCTTATAGAGGAATAAGACACGAAAGAAATTTGCCTGTGAGAGGGCAGAGAACAAGATCTTCCTTCAGACATGGAGCGGCTGTAGGAGTAAGCAAAAAGAAGAAGTAATATTTAGGTGAATTAAATGGGCGATCCAAGAAAATTAAAGAATAAATTCAGACCTCCAAGAAAAAGATATGATGCGGAAGCCATAAAAACAAACAAGATACTGGTTAAGAAATATGGCCTCAAGAAAACAGAAGAAATATGGAGAGCCCAGACATTATTGAGTAACTTCAGGAGAAGAGCGAGAGAGTTAATCGCAACGAAAAATGAAGCCGAGGAAAAAGCATTATTCAACAAAATGTTGAAATATGGTCTTATTGACAAGAACTCCACTATCGATGATATCCTTGATCTGCAATTAGAGAATATCCTTGATAGGCAGTTAGCACCTATTGTCTTGAAAAAAGGACTGGCAAACACAATAAAACAGGCAAGACAATTCATTGTTCATGGTCATATTATGGTTGACGGACAAAAAATAACATCTCCAAGATATCTTGTGCCTGTGGACAAAGAGGGCAAGATAACCTATCACAACGGCTCAAATATACCTAATGTTTTAACTAAGCCAGGAGAGAATAAGGTTCCGAAAGATAAACCTAAAGAAGCTAAAGATTCAGAGGTTAAGGAAGAAAAAGCTTCTGTAAATGAAACCAAACAAGAAACCGACAATAAAGCAGATGAGAAAAATGATGAACAAAAGCAGAATACTGAAGAAATAAGTAATAGTGAATCAGAAAAAACAGAAGAGCCTAAAAAAGAGGCATCTGAAGAAAAGAAAGAGTGATACTTATGTCTGATAAAAAGAGACCAAATAGGATAGGACTTGCAAATATATACAGCAGTATGAACAACACAATAATCCATATTACGGATATAAGTGGTGCAGAAACAATTTCAAGGGTTACGGGTGGAATGATCACAGATAAAGGAAGATTGCAAGGTTCTCCATATCCTGCTATGCAGGCTGCGAAGAGAGCAGCGGAGGAAGCAAAAGAACATGGAATAACAATGGTTAATGTTAAAGTAAGAGCACCAGGAGGACACGGACAAAAAACACCAGGACAGGGTGCCCAGCCAGCCATAAGGGCTTTGATTCAAGCAGGTTTGAGAGTTGGAAAGATAGAAGATGTAACTCCACTGCCTCATGACAAGACAAGAAAGAAAGGCGGAAGAAGAGGAAGAAGAATTTAGAGGGATATTATGCCTGTTAAGATTTTGGAGTCAAAAGAAAATTATATTAAGTTTGAGGTAACGAACACGAAACCATATATAATAAACACATTAAGAAGAAATGCATTGTCAAAAGTGATTGTATTTGCTATGGATTACATAGATGTTTTGAAAAATCAATCTGCGTTATACAACGAGATTTTGGCTCATAGATTGGCTATGGTTCCCTTCACACTAGGGGACGGAAAATATGTCAGGAAAGATGAATGCAAATGCAAAGGTGAAGGATGCTCTAATTGTGAAGTAAAGGTTGTTTTGAAGAAAAAAGGTCCGGGTTATGTATATACCGGAGACATAAAATCAACAGATCCAAAAGTAGTTCCTGTTTACAAAAATATACCGATCACATATTTATCAGAAGGACATAGCATAGATGTTGAAGGCACTTTGACTCTGGGAAGCATGAGAGAACATGCAAAATTCCAGCCTGTTGTTTTCGGATACCAATACAAAAACAATATAAAGATAAAACCAAAAAAGGCAAAAAAAGAGGAACTGATTGCGGTTTGTCCGAAAAAGGCAATTAATAAGGATATGAGTGTTGATGCAGAAAAATGCGATCTTTGCGGAATCTGTGCAGAAAAATATCCTGATGATGTTGATTTTAGTTTCGATGAAACCGACATAATAGTGAAAGTCGAATCAGTCAGCGGTATGCAACCAAAAGATGTTATCTTAAAATCCATTGAGGTTGCAGAAAAGGAGTTAGATGCTTTTGAGAAAGCATTAAAGTAATGATTATACAGGCAGGGGTCGCTTAGTCTGGTCAATGGCGCAGGACTTAAGATCCTGTGGACGTAGGTCCTTCGCGAGTTCAAACACCCTTCTTTCAAACCCTGAGATGCTTTGTGTTTATCGGGAGGAAAGAAGCCCGTGGGGAAGAAAGAAACAAGATTCATGATTATATTGCGGGGTTGGTGGAACTAATCTCGCCCCCTGCATGACACCATAGGCAAGATAAATATATGAAAGTGATATATATGAAACCAACAGGACCAACAAATCCTTTGAAAAGAGAGTTGATTGTAAATCTTGAAAAGAAATCTAAAAAGGAAGGAAGAAAGGTTTGGAAAACCATAGCAGAGGTATTGGCCAAACCAAGAAGAAATTCAAAACCAGTTAATCTTAGCAAGATTGATAAATATTCAAAAGATGGCGATTTAGTCATAGTTCCTGGTAAAGTTCTGGCTGATGGAGATATATCAAAGAAAGTCAAGATTATCTCTGAGAGAATATCTTCAACTGCCTTAGATAAATTAAAAAACAAGAAAATTGAATATATGTC
>CAZKIC010000111.1:0-3148 GCA_964552785.1 uncultured archaeon | reverse complement strand
ATCGTACTGTGTATCGACTGGCAGAAAAAGGAGAAATTCCGGCCTTTAAACTTGGTAAGAACTGGAGGGTGAGAAAAGATCTCTTGGATAAGTGGATTGAAGAACAGATAAAGAAGAAATCTAAAAGGAGATAAATTTTTACTGCATTTAACAAATAGGAGGTAGCGTTATGGAAGAAGCAAACCAAAAACAAGAAGAGTTGATTTTAGAAGAAACAACAGAGGAACTACCAATAGATATACCGGTTGAAAAGAGAAGAGTGTATGCAGATAAAAGTGATAGAAGTATTTTTGAGTTATTTAGAAAATTTCAGCGAGGTGATCTGGTATTAGCTCCCGAGTTTCAAAGATTATATGTATGGGATGATAAAAAAGGGAGTCTTCTCATAGAGTCAGTATTATTGGAGGTTCCAATTCCTCTCATATATCTTGCAGAACAAGATGATGGAAAATTTACAGTAATAGATGGCCAACAAAGACTGCGATCCTTTTTTAGATTTTTAAATAATGATTTTAAATTAAGGGGTCTTTCAGTATTAGAAGAATTAAACGGCAAGTTTTTTAAAGACCTTAACAAAACAGATCAGAGAAAGATAGAAGACTCCACTTTACGAATTATAGAGATCAGAAAAGAATCACATCCTGATGTTAAATTTGAGATATTTGAAAGATTAAATGTGGGTGCAGTCAAACTCAATGATCAAGAATTAAGAAACTGCATCTACAGAGGGAAATATAACGATTTGATAAAAGAATTAGCAGAGGATAAGGACTTTCTTTCATTATTGGGCCTTACTAATCCTCATAAGAGAATGCACGATAGAGAATTAGTTTTGCATTTCCTTGCTTTTTACAACCAGACCTATTTGAAATACAAGCCTCCAATGAAACAGTTTTTAAATAAAGAAATGATAGAGAATAAACACATCTCCGATGAAAAAATTAGAGAGTTAAGGAGAATTTTTAAAGAAACTGTATCACTTGTTAAAAGTGTATTTGGAGACCGAGCATTTAGAAGATTTATTCCGGGTGATAAGAGAGACCCTAATGGACGATGGGAGATACGAAAGATTAATGTTGGTTTATTTGAGATCATTATGTTTGGGTTTAGTAGATATAGCAAACCTCAGATAATATCTTTAGGCGATATAATTAGAGAAGAATTGCTGTATATGATGAGCTCAGACCAAGAATTTATAGATTCTATCAGTGGCACAGGAACAACAAATATCACAAAAGTTAACATCAGATTTAAAAAGTGGCTTGATGTGTTAGAAAAACTTGTAGGAATGCCTAAGCAAGAGCCAAGATATTTCTCTTGGCAACTCAAAAAACAACTTTATGAGCAAAATCCTGTATGTGCTCTTTGTAATAATAAAATAATGCTAATTGATGATGCTGTTATTGACCATATAGAACATTACTGGAGAGGTGGTAAAACAATACCTTCTAATGCTCGATTATCTCATAGATATTGCAATCAAAAAAGAGGAGGAGATTGAATTAACTCTTACCATAACTTAGATTAAAAAGGAAAAACTATGAAAAAACTTACTCTTGATAGAAAATGTGCTTTATATCTGAGGGTTTCAACTGACCAGCAAGCCCTTGATGGTGAATCTCTTGAAGAGCAGGAAGAAAGATTAAGAGCTTTCTGTAAGACAAGGAACTGGAAAATTGTTAAAGTTTATCGAGAAGAGGATAAATCTGGAAAAGATACCAATCGTCCTCAATTTCAACAGATGCTTCAGGACATAAGGGAAGGCAAGATTGATACAGTAGTGGTTAAAAAGATTGATAGATTATCAAGGTCTATTCTGGATTTTGAAAAGACCTATAATTTCTTTGTAGAACACAATATTGATCTTGTCTCCTTACAGGAAAACTTTGATACCACCACTGCCATAGGAAGGGCAGTTATCAGGATTGTCCTTGTATTTGCTCAATTAGAAAGAGAACAGACATCAGAGAGAACCATTGATGTCTTGGAATACAGGGCAAAACAGGGTTTATGGAACGGTGGTTATCCTCCCCTGGGTTATGATATTGATGAAGAGAGGGGATTGATAGTAAATAAGGAAGAGTCTGCAATTGTCAGGATGGTCTTTGAAAAATACCTTGAATTAGCCTCTTATAAGAAGGTGGCACATTATCTTAACAAACTGGGATTGAGGACAAAAGTATTTATCAGCAGAAGGGGCAAAAAGCAGGGCGGAAAACTATACTCCAACACAACCATTGCCAGGATCTTAAAAGACCCTCTATATACTGGAAAGGTCAAATATAAAGACAAACTCTATCAAGGAGTCCATCAGCCTATAATTGATGAGGATTTATTCAACAGGGCTCAGGAGATTATTGAATTAAACAGGGTCTCTACCAGCAGCATAAAAAGAAGACCCAAATATAATTTTCTCTTAGAAGGACTGGTAAGGTGTGGAGTATGTAAAAGTATCATGAGTCCAAGATGGGCAACATCAAAGGGAACAAGGTATTTTTATTATGAATGTACCAGTGTTGGGCACAGGGGCAAAACCGCCTGTTCTGTAAGGTCAATTCCTGCAAAGGCACTTGAAGAGGTGATTTTAAAGAAGATAACCCAGATAAGCCAGAATGAAATTTTACTTCATAAAATCTTAAGTGAAGCAAACTCAAAAAGTAAAAAAGAACTGGAGGCACTTGAAAGAGAAAAGGTCATTTTGAATTTGAGGATTTCTCAGGTTAAGGCAAAGGGTAAGGCTCTGGTGGATAAACTTCTTGAGATGGGAGAGGAATATTCAAGATTTATCAAAGAGGAAATGAAAGAGGCAGAAAAGGAATTAAAGGAACTGGAGGAGCAATTATCAGAGATTAAGACAAAGATTGAACAATCAAGGAATTATCTTATCAACAAAGAGGTTGTAAAAGAGGCTTTTCAGTATTTCAACAAGATTTTCAATGATTTAAATCCCAGAGAGAAAAAGTATCTTTTAAGGCTTTTGATTAAAGAGATAATCTTTACAAAGGAAAGAGTCCTTATTGACTTCTTTGAAGTCCCCTCAGTGGAGGAGATAATTAAATCTTCTCCTGACCCTGTCAGTTTTCATCAGCGTATAGAATGGCTCCCCGGGCAGGACTCGAACCTGCGACCTAGTGGTTAACAGCCACCC
>CAZKIC010000110.1:0-3183 GCA_964552785.1 uncultured archaeon | reverse complement strand
GTCTAATGTTCACGCTTTAAGAGCGATAAATAACATTTTAAAGAGAATGGAAAACAATGAAATATTACTTAGAAAGAAGATAGGACGGACATTTAAATACTATCTGCCTCCAAAAATAAAGAATATGCTTGTTAACGCATAATACTTAAAACTATTTAAACTTTTACATACAATATGTCTTTAAAGGTGATGTTTTATGTCAAAAGAATCTAGATTAAGAGGTAAAAACCTTGTGGGAAAAACATTAATAAGTGATGAGACAGGAAGTAAATTTGGCAGGGTTGGAGACATTATATTTATTGACGAAACAGGGGAATTGGTAAGTGTTGTTGTTGTAGAACCAACAAAGCTAGCATCTGATTTAAAACTACAAATAGACAACAACGGAAGAATTTTAATACCTTTCTCAGCAATCAAATCTGTTGGAGATTATGTGATTGTTAGTGAGAAAGACATTTTTTAAATCTCTAATCTTTTTTTCTAAACTTATTGTGACTTTAAAAAATTAAAAAAAAGAGTAATTAATCTCTTACGCCTTCTTCTGTGATATTAAACACAGCTTCACCATCAGGCAGATTAGGGCTGTCAACCAATTTTGCTATTCTTTTAGGGCCTTTACTCTTCCTTAAATATATTCTAAAAGTGGACGCATGGTGCAATATATGTCCTCCAACACTTTCTGTCGGGTCTCCAAATAACATGTCTGGTTTGGACATCACTTGATTTGTCACATAAACACAAAGATTGTATGAATCGGCGTATCTTGAAAGAGTATGCAGATGTTTGTTCAATTTTTGTTGTCTGTCCGCTAACGAACCCCTTCCAATATAGTCGCTTCTAAAATGCGACATCAAAGAATCCACAATTATTAATTTTATATTCTTCTCTTTTATCATCTCTTTTGCTTTTTCAACCAACAACATTTGATGATCGGAATTATACGCTTTACCAACATATATCTTACTAAGAATTTCTTTTGGTTCTAAACCCAAAGCAACAGCCATTTGTTCTATTCTTTCAGGTCTAAATGTGTGCTCCGTGTCAATATATAAAACAGAGCCATTCAAACCCCCCTTATCTTCTGGAAGCTGAACATTAACAGACAATTGATGCGCTATTTGTGTTTTTGAAGACCCAAAAGCACCATAACACTCTGTTATTGATCCAGTTTCAAAACCACCACCAAGCAAACCATCAAGTTCTTTACTTCCTGTGGTTATATGTCCTATCTCTTTTCTTTTTTCTAAGGCTTCAAGACCCGTTTCAAAACCCATATCCAACGCATTTCTTGCAGCAATTATAATTTTTTGTGCAACACCTTCTCCAATTTCAGCTATGGCGGCCAATTCTGAAGAACTGGCTGTTGCAACAGCCATAACATCAACAATACCGCTTTCTTCTAATTTTTCTACAGTTTTTGGACCAACACCAGGAAGATCCTTTATTGTAATTTCTTTTGTCATATGTTTCACCTGTTTTTATTCATTATCCTTCTATTTTGTTTATCATACTGTTTATAGAACTAACAACATCTGGTTTTTTAACATTATTTGCATATAATTCTTTTGTTCCTGTATAACTGTTCAATTTAACAACACCACTAACACTCAAAAAACTTCCGTTAACATCTACATCAGAAAAGAACCCTTTTTCTCCTTTCTCCTTTACTTTTTTGTCTATTAATTTGCTTTCCATACCTAAAATATACTCTGCGGCCTTTCTAAAGAAAGTTATGTTTATTGTGTCTGTGCCATCATCAAATATCCCGCTTACAACAACCATTAAATCTGGTTCAACAGAACCGTGCTCCTTACATTTTCCAGAATCTAATTTCTTGTTGCATGTAGGACAAACCTCATATACAACAGTTTTCTCAAATAATTTTGTAATATACCCTTCTGTTTTTACAAAATCCCCTTCTTTTATTTCACACAAAAATTTCTTCTCGTATTTTGTTTGAAATACTTTATCTTCTTTTACATCTATATTATAATCTTCATTATTCAACAATCTTATGTTGCCGTACCTTCCTAACCTAATATCACACATACCATTGTATTCATCTTTCACATAACCATTAATTATTTCTATGATTTGACCCGCCTCTATACGATCTAAAGATTCTGTTTGTTCATTCCACAACGAAATTCTCGCTTTTCCTGTTTCATCCCCAAAAATAATTGTTGCAACCTTCCCTTCTAAATCATCTTTTTTAAATGTCCTGATATCCGAAACATAAACAACCTTACCAATAACATTTACTTTACTCATTCCTTTTACAATATTTCCTATTTTCAGTTCTTTACTAATCGGCTTTACTAGATCTACACCAAGTTCTTTTCCAACAATATATGCCGCACCAACAGTAGATACCATCCCTCCAAACTCTTCCTCTTTTTCAACAATCTTGCTTTTAACTTCCTCTTTCGTAAGCTTTGTTTTCTCAACAATTTTGCTTATTATGGTATCGATTTCATCCATTTTTCCACCTGGTTTTTATCTTGTCTTATCTCTTATTTAAACTCTAAAGCTTTTAAATACTCTCCCCACACCTTGCCGATAGGGCCGATATAATCACAATATATATAAAAACCAACAACTAACATATTGTATGTTGGAAAAACTAAAAATTTTGTAAGGAATAACACAACCAACATTCTGCTGTTAATTCTTATACTTTTAATACTCTCTATGTCTGGTTCTTCTTTTTTAGGTGTGGTAAATAAAGTAACTTCAGAGGATTTTTCAGAGAAACAATATTCTCCTATATCTCAGGATTTAAGGTCAGATACTTTTTATTCTTATTACACTGAGAACAATTTTTATCCAGATGAAAGCGAAAGGAAAATAACTGCATCAGGATCTTTAACTTTAGAAGTTCCTCAAAAAAATATAGATGAAACCTCGAAAAAAATAAAACAAACAATCTCGGATTATGAAGGATTTATCCTCAATGAAAATCTAAATGAATACCCAACATATACTTCTTTATCCCTAAGAATAAAAATTCCAGACAACAAATTCAAAGGTTTTTTAGATACATTGAGAATGTATGGAGAAGTGAAATATTATAACATACAATATACAGATATAACAGGAAGATTTGTTGATATTGAATCAGAACTGGAAAATCAAAGAAAACTCAAAGAGAAAATAGAACTCTTATTTAACAAAACACAAGAC
>CAZKIC010000109.1:0-3218 GCA_964552785.1 uncultured archaeon | reverse complement strand
GTATAGAGAATATTCTTCCGACCTGGAGTCCTTTCAGAAGAGAACCCAGGGCTTCAAAATCCTCATGAGATGCATATCTTAAAAAAGCACTGTCTGTTATAATACCTATTGACAGGAACAGCTTAATCTCTTTTGTTATTTTCAAGCCTAATGCTTTCAGTAATTTAAACACGATTATTGAGGATGAATTTGCTTCAGGGTTTATAAACCTGAGGGATGCTTTTTTTTCCAATGCTCCTTTTGCGTGGTGGTCAATTATTATATATTCTTTTCCCTGCATGTCTTCGATACCTATCTGCTCAGGAGAAGATGAATCTACAGTGAATATCAGAGATTCTTTTAATGCTTCTTTTACGTTCTTTTCTATGGGGTAAGGGTATTTTTCGAGAACCTGTGATGACTGTTTGGATATTCCTTTGTCAGCATATATTTTAGATTTAATTCCTAATTGCGATAAGGCTCTGGCTAATGCTATAGAGGAGCCAATTGCATCGGGATCTGCATTATGGTGAGTCACTATGGAGCAGCTGTTATGGCGTTCCAAAATATTCTTTAGTTTTATGAGATCGTTTATCTCGAAATCATTTGTTTCCTTTATTGTTATCTTATTCCTTAATCTCCTTATTTTGTTTATTATTGATCTCATAAAAGGTATATGAATAAGTGAATATTATAAATCATTTGTCTGTTTTGTTTATTTCCATAAGAAATAATGGTTAGTTCCAGTCGCATCAATGGGGTTCTCCAGAGGAAGTAAGGGTTAATTCCAAAAGAAATAAAGGTTAATAATATAAAACCCGTTCACTATTTTATTTTTGTGTTCAAATGAGTGTCAGGAAGATAGTTATTTTAGGTGCAGGAGCTTTTGGATTTGCTTTTGCTAAATTATTGGAATGTAAATCAAGAGATTATGATATATACTTGTACGATCCTGTTGATTATTATATTGACGGCATTAACAGGACAAGAGAGCATCCTGTTTTTCACAAAGGCGTTAAGCTTTCTGAGAATATAAAAGCCACAAAGAATTACGATGAGGCCGTGAAGAACGGAGATATGTACATTTTGGCAATTCCTTCTGTTTTTATGAGGGAAGCTATGAGAATTCTTAAAGATCATGTTAAAGAAGGGGCTATTTTGTTGAATCTTTCCAAGGCTCTTGAAAAAGGCACCAATAAGAGGATGTCAGAGGTTATTTCCGAGGAGATGAAAGGAAAAAAGATACATATAGCCACTCTTTCCGGAGGAATGATAGCTTCAGATGTTGTCCATGAAAAAAGGATGATGGCAGATGTCGGATGTCAAAATCAAGTGATTGGAGAGAAAATATGCGAGATTGTTTCTAATGATTATTTTAAAGCCGAGCCCACTCTTGATTTGGTTGGTGTGGAGCTTGCCGGTTCTTTTAAGAATGTAGTGGCCATAGGGGCAGGAATACTGGACGGTGAAGGAAAATCATACGAAAAAGAGAATTATTTGGAAAAAGCTACGAATGAAATTAAGACTCTTGCTGTGGAAATGGGTGCCAGGGAAGAGACTTTTGAAGAAGGAAGCCATTGCTGGTGGGGGGATTTAAGGGCAACCTGTTTCGGAGATTCAAGAAACAGGCTGTTTGGAGAGCTCATAGGGAAAGGACTTACCCCTGAAGAATCATTGAAAGAAATGGAGAGACAAAATAAGACTGTTGAAGGGTACAACACAACTAAAGTTGTTTATGAGCTTTCTATAAGTTATGGAGTTAAGATGCCTTTGATCGAGTCTCTGTACAGGAAACTTTTCTGAATCACAGAGTCAAAAGAATTTTAAATTTATTCGTATAATGTATATTAATTCTAGTGGTCTTATGGTTAAATGCGGCGATTATGAGTTTGAAGACTATAGAGGGCGGGAGGATCCCAAAGAGTTCTCAAAAAGAATAAGGGACGCAGTTCACGGGGAGACAGAACGCTTATGCAAGGAGAAGTATCATATACATCCCTGGAGATTATCTCATCTTACTGACAGGCTTGTAAAGATACAGCCGTATAAGGACGGCGCACACATCGGTATGGATATACATGATATAGAGGAGGAAACAGAGGGAAAAATAGTTATTCTTGATCCTTTCATTTATAGAGAGAATCCCGGAGACTATAAAAAAGAATGTGTCTTGAACAAAGTTCTAGAGGATATAGGTGTTAAAGGAGATATCGCGTGTTATATCGCAAACAAGATGACAAACAGAAATATGGAAGGAAACAGACGGGAATCCAGAGAAAAGAAAGTAAAGTACTTTCTCGGGCTTCTTGATTTTTCAGAGAAAGATAAAGGCAGGAAACTAGTTATAGAGGCAGTCAATAAGTATTATCTTGATGTTTTGTCTGCTTTCTGCAAGTTCCTGGACTGGAGCTCAAACCATCGATTTGATGAATTCATTCCTAGTGTAGATGATTTTGTTGGTAAAAGAACTGATGAGGAAGATATAATCTCGAGAAGGAAACAGCTGTACACAATACATCTTGAGAAATCGCTTCAAGGGTTATGTATTCTTTATCCTGCTTTTGAAGAGAGGCTGTTTTCTGGTAATGAGGAGATATATAAATACCTGGTAGATAGAGATGTTGCTGAATATTTTTTTAGAGAGGCATACACGAATGGGCTATTGATTTTGGCATACACTACAATTTTATCAGGGAAATTATCAGGGAAAGAAGATTTTGATAATTTTGATAATTTTAAAGGAGTTTTTGAAAAGTTAAAGATTGAGGAGAAGAGAAATGTTGAAGAAAGGGGTTTTGTTTTTAATGGAGAAGAAGGAGAATACCCAAAAAGACAGAATCTTCCACTTGAAGCCATATGGGAAAATGCATTAGAGAAGTACGAGATAGACAAACTTAATAATCGGATACCGGATATGAAAGAAGAAGAAATAAAAACCATATTTGAATATTCGGGAGTGAATTATATTCTTTAAATTTAAGTATAGCTTCTTTTATTTGTATAATGAAATATATACTTTACACTATCAAAACATATATAAATACCTCGATATATAATATAGTTTACAGAAATAGATTTATCTGTTCGGCAAACAGATTTTCCAATTTGTTCGGCAAAACAAATTGTTTGAGTTTCGGCAAAAACTCGTTCTTTGATAGTTGTATTTCGGCAATTTAAATGAACTAAGGTCGGCAAACCACTCGTTCTTAAGAATAATTAGTTGAGAGAATATATAAATA
>CAZKIC010000108.1:0-3324 GCA_964552785.1 uncultured archaeon | reverse complement strand
ATATTATATGTTTAATTCCGAATTCCACTGGATCATATAATTCTAAAATATGTTTTTCATTATATTCTTTTATTCCCTGAAAAAATCCGAATCCTTTAATAAGGTCCTTCTCTCTGAGAACAGAGAGTGCCTTGTAAAAATCCTCATTAGACATTCTTTCATGAAAAGGCGTAAATAAATCCAAAAGAGTTTCACTGCCGGGAACATTGTCTTTAAGAAAACTATAAGCTCTGGAAAAATTCACCCAGAATTCTCGCTGAACATCGTTAAGTACAAAGTACCTGGTGGGATCTTCCTTGTGTTTCTTCAATACTTCTAAGTTGTCCTGTACAGGCACTAAATCTGCAAGATCTCTCCAAAAACTGCTGTCTCCAGGGGCGTTGTCTTTCAAGAAATTAAAAGCCTCCTTAAACAAACCGAGATATTCTTCTGATTCATATTTACCTTCTTTCTTCAATTCCTTCAAAGAACCTATTATCGCTCTTGTCTTTTTTCTAGCTTTCTTGTTCCATTCCATGAAAGTAAATGAAAATGAATATTTTTAAAAATTTATTTTATACGCACATAAACACTAAAAATATCAATCAAGAGTATTTAGTTATATTTTTAAAATTAATCAACACAGTTAATTTTGTGACGAGGTCGCATAGCCTGGTATTGCGCCAGCCTGGAAAGCTGGTGTCCTCACGGACGCGGGAGTTCAAGCGCCTCTTTCTTCAGAAAAGAAAGACTCACGAGAGATTTCAACTCGCTCGGGCGGAACTAATCTCCCCCTCGTCGCCACAAACAACATATTTCTTTTATAGATCTACTGTGTACTCATAAAAATCATCCTGGACATTTTCCAGGCTACACATCTCTTCTATACTTAGCCCTTCAAAATATCTTCTAATTGGCCTTAAAGAATTGCCGTGACAAGAAATAGCAACATTCGCTTTATGCTTTTTCATGAACTTCAAAAGATCCTCAATAAAAGGAATAACTCTGTCTTCCACATCTTTAAATGATTCCCCATTTGGGGGTCCTGTATCATAAGATCTATGGTATATTGGCCACAGGTCGGGATGCTCTCTAGCATATTTCTCCTTGCTTTTCCCAGTTAAATCTCCGTAATCTCTTTCGATTATCCTGTCATCCACAAAAACCTTTTTGCATTCAGGATGAAATCTAAGAACCTCTTTCAAAGTATCTTTAGCCCGAGATAAAGAAGAAGTATAAGCATAATCTATTCTCTTGTCCTTTAATTTGAGAGCAATTTTCTTGGCTTGTTCTATGCCGTAAGGCGTCAATTTAGAATCCTTCCAACCCGTAAAGATTTTATTTTTATTGTAATAAGTTTGTGCGTGTCTAAAAGCATAAATCTTGAGCTTCATAACTTTATTAAGAACGCAACCTTTATATATATCTTATATCAATATATTTACATAGTCAAATGAGTATACATAGCGAGGGATTATTATGACAAAAATTATTTCAGTTTTATCTGGTAAAGGTGGTGTGGGAAAAACAACAATGATTACGAATTTGGCGGCATCTCTTTCAGAGAAAGGAAAAAAGGTCATAGTTATTGATGCAAATGTAACCGCCCCGAATTTAGCAATCCATCTGGGTGTGCCGACCGCGTCTTTGATAACTTTAAATGATGTTCTTAAAAATGATGCCTATATAACTCACGCTATGTATCTCCACAAATCAGGGTTTTATGTAATACCTGCTTCTATAGATGAAATTGAGACAGAACTGGGAGGATTCAAAGAAAACATTGGAAAATTATTAGGAAACGCTGATGTTGTTCTAATTGATTCTGCCCCAGGAATAAACGCAGAAGTTGATGCTTCTATAGATGTCGCTGATGAAGTTCTTTTAGTAATGACTCCTGATGAGCCTTCATTAAGGAACGCAATGATCACTAAAAGACATGTCGAAGATCTTGGAAAGGAGGTTATGGGCGTTATAGTGAACCAGACAAGAGGTTCCAAACACGAACTTTCTACACCATACATAGAAGACATGCTTGATGCAAGAGTTCTGGGCAGATTAAGCTATCATAGAAAATTCAAAGAAAGTGTAGCAGCAGGAGTACCTTTCGTACAATATTCTCCAGATACAGTTCCTGCAGACACAATAAAAAGAATATCTCATTATCTGGTTGATGAAGAACCACCAGCACCAAGATTAATAGATCGTGTAAACAACATACTGAATAGAGATATTGTGTTATGGATAGAATAAATCTATTTCTTTATCTTATTGACATAACTATTATACTCCAGAACCAGAATCATTTAATTTAAATGAAAGAATAAAAGAGATAAAAAATACAACCAATAACATTAAAAATGCATACTTGTAACCCAGCATCATAAATATGTAGCCACTTATTAAACTGGATATTATTAACCCCAACATCTTACTAGATATTATCATCCCGTTAAATTTCCCGGTTTCATCATCTTTTAAATTCTCATTGATAATTGCAACTATTGAAGGATATGGAATTATTATTGAAAGAGATAAAAGCAAGAACAACAACATAACAATTATTTTATTGGTTATAAAAAACAAGCAAATTAAAGATACTAATGAAAAGAAATCTCCTAATATTAACGGATATTTTCTGTTTACTTTATCTGAATAATAGCCTGCAAAATAAGGTATAAAAACAAATCCAATCAAAGTCATTATTTTTAGAATACTTATTTCAACATAATTCATATTCAGTTTAGCCCATATAATGGCATAAAGTCTTCAAACCCGCCAAAAAATCCTATTGCAAATAACATTGGGAATACATAAACTCCTTTTTTTCAAGAAAGAATTCCCGGACAATGTTATTCATTTCCTCTAAAGATAGTTTTGGTTTATTCTCATTTAATTGTTCAGTAATTTTAAAATTGAAAAATGTAAAGAGATAATTTAATGCAAAAATTATAGAGAATATAAGTAGCGTGGTTCTGATAGAGAAATATGTGATGATAAATCCCGATAATAAGACCGCTAAAAGTGTAATCAAAGCTGGAGCTTTCCAATAAACCTATTGAAGTTGCTTTGTTATTAGAAGAGGTTTGTTCAACAAGAGAGGTTATTGAGATCCAGAACAACCCTCCTGCAATTCCTTGGAAAAATTTTCCAATTAATAGAAAATAATAATGTGAAGAGATATAATAAATAACTCCCGAAATTATAAAAAAAGTTAATGATGATTGTAATATCTTTTTCTTGCCTGTGAAGTCTGAGATGTACCCCCCAAAAAAAGATGAGAATAATTTCATAATCCCGAAAATTGCCGAAGCAACACCAACAATAAATGCAGTACTACCTACC
>CAZKIC010000107.1:0-3353 GCA_964552785.1 uncultured archaeon | reverse complement strand
TACATACCTTCTAAAACAGTAACAGAACTTCTAAAATTCAACACATTTCTGGAGAAAGTGGAATCTCATTTGAGATCTTTGGATCAAGAAACCTTTACAAATATAAATGATATTTCTAAGAACATACAATCTATTCTTTTAGGGCTTCAATATCCCGAAAATCTAAAAAAAGACATTCTTGAGACATACAAGTCAATAAACTCTATAGAAGGAATAGAGAACATGAATGAAAACGCAAAAAGTTTTATATCCGTAGGAAAGGACGAAACACCAGTAAATATTTTCTTTGATGTAGGAGAAGAGTGGCCTTATAAATACGGTATAATTAATCATGTAAAAGGAATAGAGAACCTCTTGGAAGGAATAAAGGAGCTTCTAACAATTTATTTTTCCGTACCTTCTTTGATATACAGAACAAAAAAACAAACCCTTACTAAAATTCCTTCAATAATTATACAGGAAGATATTATACCAGAGAGATCGGGATTCATGTCCTCTATAAATATAGGAACAGGAAACAAAAATGAGATTATTTCGGAAGGTGTTTTTGGCTATCCTTTAAGTATATTGAACGGAGATATGAACCCGGACAGATATATCGTGGATAAAGTGACCGGAAATCTTAAGGAGAAACAAATTAATACAAAAGAATATCAATATAATTACGACAACATGGCGCAAAAAATAATAAAAAACCCGACACCAGATAATGAGCGTGTTTTAGATATAACTGATTTGGTGGCTGTATACAAATTAATGGATTCTGTAAAATCTCTAATAGGAGAGGATATAATAGTAGGATTTTCAATATCCCGAGACAGAGTTTTTGTAACCGATGTACATATAATAAAAAAAGAGTTTGATGCAGGAGTAAGCCTGGATGATATACACAATTCCGAGGGTACAAATAATATTGCCAGTCAAGCAGAAAACACAATTGTCATTTGTTCTGGAACAGAACTGGAAGGTCAAATAACAAAGGACAAACCACCTTTATCTTTAATAAATGATTTGTCTTTAAATAACCCCACAGTTTTGCTCTCCAAAGCATTATTTTCAAGAAACGGATCATTTTTTTCAAATCTTTCTTTTATCAGCAGGGAATTAAAAATACCAACTTTTATTGTTCACGATGATTCTCTAAACAATCAATATGTAAGGATTAATAAAGATGGTATAATAACAAAAACACAACCTGAACTCCCTAATAATTACGAGGAAGAACCCTTAAAAGATTTTCATGGCGAGAAAACAGCTTTGAAAATAATATTTAAGACAGAAGATGTTATAGATGCAGAGAATAAGGCCGACCTTATATTATTGGATTTAACAAACAAACAAGAAAGTTCGTCTTTATTCAATCACGAAGAAAAAAACAAGAACAAGATATTAGAAGAGACTTCGGAAAGGAATCTTAAGAAGGAAATTTTATTCAGACTCTCGGACAATGATTCAGACTTTCAGGATGATGTTAGTATTATGTCCTCCTCTTTCATAAAGGGTTTCGAGAATATTATTCCTTTGATAGGTGGATACACAAATCATGAGATGATAAAAAAGATGCTTTCATACATACACTCAAAAGGATTTGATGTGATTAACAAAGGCTTTGGAGTATATATAACACTACCAATGCAATTATTTATGCCTAAAGAAGTTATTAAGAGCGGGGCAAGATTGGCTGTTATAGACTTAGATTTAGTTTTGAAATACATGTACGGAAACAAAGAAAATGGTTATGACTATAATTCAGGAATAAGAACATTCCTTGAAAAAACAATAAAATCAATGAGAAAAGAAGGGCTTGATGTCTATGCGTCAACCTCTAAAGTAAGCTCGTCAGAAATGATAGACTTGCTTGTTTTTAGTAATATAACAGGAATAATAATAAAAAAACAAGATTATGATCTTGTTTCAAAGTTAATGGCACAAGCTGAGAAGAAATTATATTTAGATATATTGAAATTCAGATACAAATATAAAGATAATTTTTGAGGTGTATATCATGACAGTAAGAAAAAAGAAAAATATGAATCAAAAAAAGAAAAATGGTGCAAAAACATACGAAATTGACGCATGGAAAATATCGACAATTATTCTCGCATTGGCGGTATTCGGTTTCATTATAAGTGTTTTTTCATTAAACAATAATGGAATAACAAAGGAAGAAGCAACAGATAGGGCTATGAATTTCATCAACAATTATGCTTTGGGTGGCGGAAACATATCTGCATCGTTGGTCAATTCAACAGAGGAACACGGGATATATTCATTTATTATAGAGGTAAACGGACAGCAGGGGAAATTTTACATATCAAAGGACTCTGAACTGTTAATCATACCTTTACAAGCTATAGAACTTTCAGAAATTGAAGCTCAAGCATCTATCCAGAATAATAAAACAGCACAACAAAACTAAAACTTTTTAAAGAAATAATCTCTATTGTTTAGAGGGATTCTTATGAAAATAAACATTATTGAGGAGAAAAAAGATTTATTGGTAATAGAATTGGAAGGTGTTAAACACACATTGCCTAACTTACTAAGAAATGTTCTTTGGGAAGACAAGGATGTTGATTATACTGCTTACGAGAAAAAACATCCTTATTTAGGTCATCCTAGATTAGTCATAAAAGGAAAGGATCCAAAAAAGAGTTTGGAAAAAGCTGTAAAGAGTTCCAAGGACCTCTTTAAGAACTTAAAAGCAGAGTTTTCAAAAGCAAAATAATTTTTTTCTCTTTATCGTTATTAAAGTAACAATTTATGTGTTTTTATGAAGAAATACAATTATTATAAAAAGAGATTTAATGAATACCTTGAAAATCACCCTTTTATGAATGACTTATGGAACATATTTTTAGGTATTTCTCTAGCGGTCTTAATATATTTTATATTGAGAATTGGATTAGGAACCACCGATCCTATTGTCACTGTTGTATCCTGCTCTATGCTGCCCAATCTGGATAGAGGAGATTTCTTAATATTGAAAGGTGTAAATTCCATAAATGAATTAACTCCTGCATTGACGCAGGGAAACAAAACAGGAGATATAGTTGTTTATTATGAACCAAGAACAAGAAGATTAATAGTTCATAGATTTATAAAGTTGAAAGAGGATGGAACCATAATGACGTGGGGCGATAATAATTCCGCTCCCGATCCATGGCCTGTAAAAGAAGATCAATTAAGAGGCAAAGTGTTATTCAGAATTCCTTATATAGGTTACCCGAGGATTATTGTAGGGGAAATATGGATGCGTTTAAACGGCATAAGAGTTCCAGAATATAATTGCGGGCTGTTTAATTAGAGATATATTTTTAAAGTTTTTTGCGTAATCTATCATCCTATATTTG
>CAZKIC010000106.1:0-3379 GCA_964552785.1 uncultured archaeon | reverse complement strand
GGTTTTGAACTCTCAAAAGAGTTCGAAAGCCTTGAACTCCGTGAAAGGAGTCTTTTTTTCAAAAAAGAGGCGCATCTTGCCATTTCTTATATTCTTATACCTTAATAACTGTGAGTTTTTCTCCCGCGGGTCTTTTTTCAAAAAAGAGGCGCTTAGATTTTCTTTTCCCCGTCCACCTCAATGTGTATTACATTTACAGGACAGCTCTCAGCAGCCTCCATATTGCAATCAAAATCAGATTCTAACTCTAAGAATTCCTGCTCTCCTTCTTTTTTACCTCCGATTATAGAAGACTTACCGTCATCTTCCATCTTCCAGTATTTCGGACACACAGAAGCACAGGCAGCACACCCTATACAATTAGGCCTGTCGTGTATTATTTTATATTTTGTCATTAGTCCACCTCTTTAATCATAACTTATTAAATAATTTCACTTCTCTACTTTATATAGTTTACTCTAGAAATATTTTTGTGGTATTATGAAGAAAATAAGACAACCAATTATATCTATATTGGCTCATGTAGATCATGGTAAGACCACATTATTAGACTATATTAGGAATAGCAGGGTTGCTTCTAAAGAAGAAGGGGGAATAACTCAACACATAGGTGCTAGTGAAGTTCCTGCATCACAATGTATCAATGTTTGCGGAAAATTACTCAAAAATTACAATATCTCTCTAAAGATCCCCGGACTCTTATTTATAGACACACCAGGCCATGAAGCCTTCTCTTTGTTAAGAAAAAGAGGCGGGATGCTTGCAGACATAGCAGTTTTGGTAATAGATATTAATGAAGGGGTAATGCCACAAACAAAAGAATCCATCGAATTATTAAAGCAATACAAAACGCCTTTTGTTATTGCCGCCAATAAAATAGACAGGATTAATGGTTGGGAGCTTGAAAAAGGAAAATCCTTTTTGGAGACTTTGAAGAACCAGAGATCTTCTGTCCAGCAAACTATAGATACAAAAATCTACGAATTAATAGGGCAATTATATGAATATGGAATTAATGCGGACCGGTTTGACAGAATATCTGATTTTACAAAGACCGTTTCAATAGTACCTATTTCCGCATTAAACGGCGTAGGTGTTCCTGATTTATTGACAATGATTATTGGGTTGAGCCAGAGATTTTTAGAGAAAAAGCTTGAAATAGATGAAAAAGGAGTGGGTAAAGGCACTGTTCTAGAACTTAAAAATGTGAAAGGATTAGGAACGACTCTGGATATAATACTGTATGACGGTTTGGTTAAGAATGACGATTATGTCATAATTGGAAACCCTGAAGAGCCTATAATAACCAAAGCTAAAGCTTTGTTAAAAGCAAAACCTTTGAAGGATATAAGAATGGAGTCTAAATTTACCTCCATACCGTATATTGTTGCCGCTTCAGGATTTAAATTATCCGCTAATGACATTGATGATGTTATTGCTGGCGTGCCTGTAAGATTCATCAGAAAAGAATCCGCAAAAGAAACTCTTGAAGAGATGAAAAAAGAAGTTCAGGAAGAGATAGACGAGGTAAGAATAATCACTGATGACAAAGGTGTCGTAGTAAAAGCAGACACATTAGGATCTTTAGAGGCAATTATCAACACTTTAAAAGCAAAAAACATACCAATAAGAAGGGCAGAAGTCGGACCAGTAACTAAAAAAGATGTTCTATATTTATTAGAGGTCGAGGACAAATACAAGGTTATATTTGCATTCAACACAAAAACTCTGCCTGAAGCAGACGAAGAAGCCCGTAAAATAAATGTAACAATATTTACTTCTGGAATTATATACTCTTTAATGGATATGTATGACGAATATATCAAAGAGTCAGAAGAGTTGAAGAAGAGAGAGTTTTTAAAAGAAATGACAACTCCTGTAAAACTCAATTTCCTGTCTGAGTTTGTGTTCAGACAATCAAAACCAGCTATTGTAGGTATGCTGGTTGTCGGAGGAACATTAAGGAGAAACACACGTTTGATGAATCAGGATGGAGTTATGATAGGTTCAGTACACGCAATACAACACTCGGGAGAAAATGTTTCTGAAGGCAAAGAAGGAGAGCAAGTGGCGGTATCTATAGATGGAGCCACAGTTGGCAGGAATCTTAAAGAAGGGGATGTTCTTTATTCATTTATAACAAAAGAAGAATACAAGAAACTGTTAGACAACAAAGATTTATTGAAAGACTCTGAAAAGAACATTCTGGAGGAAATAAGGGAAATAAATGTAAGAAAGGACAAACTTTGGGATGTTTTTTGATTTAACTCTTACCATGGATTCATATGATCTTCTTTTTGTTTTATATATTCCTGCGCTCCTGATTCTGTGTAGTGGGTTTTTATAGTTTCGTCCAGAGTGAACGGTGTATAGCTTACAATAATCTCTCTTTTACCCATATTAGGAACAGGAGGGATTTCTTTTCTGTTTTCTAATTCCTTTATAATTTTATCATAAACGAATTCCGGACTTCTCATATATTCAACAGAATTATAATCTGATTGGGCCACAATCACTGTAATCTCGAAAGGTTCTTTTATTCCCTCTATATGATATATAAACTTGCAGCATCTGTTCTCTTCAACAGGACCTTCTTTAAGTTTTATCGATCTTTTTGTCCCGTTTTGTACTGTATAGATTTTTTTTCTCTTGGAGAACATCTTCACAGATTCAGGATCTTTTAAATAATCCGGATTACCCAAAGACTCAGGATCTCTTAAAGATGCGGGATTCAATGTATAGTTTAGTCCATTTTCTATATAACCAATATTCTTCATAAACCTTATTGCTATTGCCCTACACTCTGCATCTCTATTTTTCCCTTCTACTAAGTCGTGCTGGACATGAATATAAACTCTATTATTATCGTCATCACTCAATTCTAAGATATATTTAGTGTCGTTGATTCCGTAATTGCCTTTATCGGTCTCATTTGGATCTTCATTAACAAGTCTATAATACAGTTTAAAGTTTCCTATTTCCAGAATTTTCTTTTCACTTCCTTGTTCTGTGTAGAAGGACATCATATCAACACCATTTTTATTCTGGTAATACAATATTTCTTCATTGGTATCTATTTTCTTGTTCTGTTGTTCTGTATAATTCCTCTATTAAGGACTTCATTTGATGTTCACCGTATTCTCCCATACTCTCCGGAATTGTGACTATACCTATCCTTCTACCTATTTCAGCTCCTGCTACACTATAATCCGTCAAACAATCTCCCCTGTCTCTTATCCACCTCTCCGAGCCCACGAGTCCGCCAGCAATCTCTAATTCCGTCTTCCGCTTGAAAAAACAAAAACAACACATAAAAAAATAACACATAATACATAAAAATAAATATATACAATATAATGTATATAGTATCCACCAACAT
>CAZKIC010000105.1:0-3383 GCA_964552785.1 uncultured archaeon | reverse complement strand
ATCTATGTCTTGTGTCGGCCTCACTCTTCCAGTAAATATTGCGAAGTATCCGGAAACAATTACATATTCTCCGTATTTCTTTATTATATCTACTACTTTTTTTACTATTATATCTATTTTATTAACTTCGCAATTTTCAAGTTCAATCTTCATGAAATATTACCTTTAAGCCTTTGTTCTTTAAATGTTTAACATAGTTGTCCATTTGTAATGAATACTCTCTTAAATCTCTTCTTCCTGTTTTATGGGGTCTTAGTTTTGTTTTTCTTTTTTCTTTTATTATTACTTTCATACATTATTTTTGTTTTAAGATTATTTAAATTTGCAGAATATTTATAAGATTTCATGCATATGTTTTTTTATGGCGAAAAAAGAGGTCTCTGAGAGTATAGGTATAAGAAAGCAGGAGAATTTCTTGGAGTGGTTCAGGAGAGTCATCAAATTAACGGATATGGTCGAAACCCGTTATCCTATTAAGGGTTTTATTGTCAGAAAGCCGTGGACAATGAGGATAGTTAATCAGGTTTACAGGATATATCATGAGGAATTGGACGAAAGGGATCATGAACCTGCAATGTTTCCTCTTTTAATACCTGAATCAAATCTTAATAAAGAGAAAGACCATGTAGAGGGTTTTTCAGCTGAAGTTTTCTGGGTTACTGAAGGAGGGAGCAAAAAAAACAAGAAATTTGAGGAAAGGTATGCTTTGAAACCCACAGGAGAAACATGCATATATCCGATGTATTCTTTGTGGGTGAGAAGCTGGCAGGATCTGCCTATTAAAATGTACCATTCCGGGAATGTTTTCAGATATGAAACTAAAGAAACAAGACCTTTTTTGAGAGAAAGAGAGTTTATGTGGATAGAGACGCATTGTGTTTTTTCAACACACGATGAAGCCTTAAAACAGGTAAAGCAGGATATAGAGATTTCAAAGAAAGTTCTTAGAGAGAGGTTGGCATTACCTTTTATGATTTTTAAGCGTCCACAATGGGATAAGTTTGCAGGAGCAGTTAATACCTTTGGAGTAGATATTATATTGGAGGACGGAAGAGTCAACCAGATAGGGTCAACTCACGACCTCGGACAGAACTTCTCAAAAGCCTTTGATATAAAGTTTGTGGACAAAGATGAAAAAGAGAAGTATGCTTGGCAGACTTGCTATGGACCGGGATTTTCAAGGATTATAGCAGGAATAGTTGGTGTTCATGGAGATGACAGGGGTTTGAGATTTCCTTTTGAGATTGCTCCTTTACATGTAATCATTGTCCCTATATTTTTCAAGGATTCTAAAGAGAAAGTTATGGAACATTGCGAAAAAATTAAGAAATCTCTAAAATCCAAAGGGTATAGAATTAAGATTGATGACAGGGAAGGAAGCCCGGGATCTAAATTTTATTACTGGGAATTGAGGGGAGTTCCAATAAGATTAGAAATCGGTCCGAGAGATATTGAAAATAAATCTTTGGTGGTGTATAGAAGAGATTTGGATAAGAAAGAGGTTGTCAAGGAGAAAGATTTAATCAAAGTTCTTGAGAAAGCTCCTTCAGAGATCCTTGATAATCTCAGATCTGAATCAGAAGAGATATTAAATAAAGTTGTTGTTGATTCTTTTGAATTTAACGATCTTGTAGACAAAATTAATTCTGGAAAGATTGTGAGAACCAATTTTTGTTCTACCGATTTTGATGGAGAAAAATGTGCAGACAGAATTTCCGAGGAAACATCTGCAGAAGTCAGAGGAGAGAATTCAGAAAAAGAAGAGAAGCCAGAGAAAGGAGCAAAATGTGTTGTCTGCGGAAAGGAAGCCAAGCATGTGGTTTATGTGGCAAAGGCGTATTGATGTGTAGTCGTTTTTCCTGTTTTTCCTGAGATTTGGGTGTTCTCGTTACTTAAGTGTTGCTTTTTGATACTATTTTATAATTTCTTGTACACAATAAGTATTTATGATTGAAATCACTTTTTTGGGAACCTCTTCCGGAGTGCCTACAAAAACCAGGAATTTACCTTCAATACATATAGTCGTGAATCAGAAGGAAACATTGCTTTTCGATTGCGGAGAAGGGACCCAGAGACAGATGTTCTTCAAAGGATTGTCTATAATGAAGATTGACAGGATTTTTATTACTCACTGGCACGCTGATCATTTTGCAGGTTTAATAGGTTTGATTCAAACTTTATCTTTGGAAGGAAGGACAAAGCCGTTGTATATTTACGGAGTGAAGGAAAGCAAGAGGTTTGTGGATAGTATTCTTAATTTAGGATATTTTTTCAGAACTTTCGAGATTGTTGTTGAGGAAATGGGAGATAACCAAGTTGTTAAATTTGATGATTATTCTGTGAGAGCATTCAAGACAGAACATAGAGTTCCTTCTATTGGTTTTGTTCTGGAAACTAATGACTTTTTTAAAGTTGATGTGGATAAGGCCAGGAAAATAGGAATGGTAAAGTCACCATTGTTCAAGGATCTTAAGAAAGGGAAGGAAGTTGTTTTTGAAGGAAAGAAAATAAAACCTTCTGATGTTCTTAAAAAAATCAGAGGCAAAAAAATTGTTTATACAGGGGATACAAGATGTTTTGATAATCTTTCCAAAATTTCCAAAGATGCAGATGTTCTGATAATGGACTCAACTTTCGGAGAAGAACACAAGAATAAGGCGGAACTGACAACTCATTCTACTTCTGTTGAAGCATCAAAAATAGCCAGGAAAGCAAAGGTTAAGAAGTTGATTTTGACTCATTTCTCAAGAAGATATGAAAACAAAAAGGATTTTGAAGAGGATTTTTTATTGAAAGAGGCTAAAAAGATTTTTGACAATACAATAATGGCCGAAGATTTCCTGCATATAAATGCAAAATAATATATATGTGTTTTGCACAATATTTTGTTATGAAAAGATTTGTTGTTTTAAGTGTTCTTGCATTGATTATTATAAGTTTTATAGGATATACATACAACACAAATTTTGATGCATCAAAAGGATATCATGAATTAATACAGATATGGAACGGAACACATTCTGTTGATGAAGATGCCAACGGTATAATAGACCACACAGATGCCGGTTTACAGGAAATAACAGACAACGGAGCTATAACAACTAACAGCATAACTGTAAATGGTTTAATATCAACAGGAGATATTATAGCACCAAACATAAATATCGGATCAGGAGGAGATGTCTGTATAACAGGAGGCAACTGCTTAAGTTCCGCTTCTTCAGGCGGAGGATTATGGACTCAGGGAACAGGAAACAACATATACAGACTTTCAGGCAATGTGGGAATAGGGACGACGACACCTACTGCTAAGTTGGATGTTAATGGTGTTATAAATCTAAATAATAACAGGATTACCAATGTTGCCACTCCAACAGATTCTT
>CAZKIC010000104.1:1493-3441 GCA_964552785.1 uncultured archaeon | reverse complement strand
CAACAAAAAGCATGTGATTGACCAATTACCTAAAAATCACTACGATTTTACGGTATGTGTGTTTGAAGTTAAAGATTTACTCATGTTGCCGCATATTCACACATATTAGTACCGGCAATACACACTTTTTCAGAAATCCAACCTAACTTTTAACTAGGATTCAAACGGACACATAAAAGGTCATATTAAAACAGGGCAGACTGACCTCACACCAAACAAGGAGGAGGACAGGAGTTAAAATGCCAAACGCCTTTTTCACCCACTTCGTTAGCACCCAAAGGGAAGTTTCCTTCTAACAAATATTTTTCCAATTTACTTTTTTACCCACTTCGTTAGCACCCAATGTTTCGTTTATGTTTTTATCTACTTTCTTGACGCCTTTTTCACCCACTTCGTTAGCACCCAAAAGGCCACCTAAAACATCTTCAAAAGACGTTTAAACATTTCAGAAAAAACATCTCCTATACTTTTACCTTCTTCTGCTGCATGAGCACCAGCAGACGCGCCAGAACCAGCTCCCGTACCGCTGAAACAGACGATAGTAGCAATGATGCCTAGGATACCTAGCGCTATCTGTACAACTACATTTTCAAATATGCTCTTCTTGTCTTCATTAGGATCAGGAAGATCCTCACATCCAACCCCTGTTGTTTGGCATAATTGGCTGTATTGCTCGTAGAGTTCTTTCTTTTTATCCCTGTATTTTTTTAGTTTTGTAGATAATAAAACACTCAATATAGATGCAAGGGCAATAGCACATGCAGTAACCCATATCAATACCTTACAGGAATGACAAGTAGGTGGCTTACAGCACAAATAAGTTATAACAATCAAAACACCAACAAAAGCCCATACAATCATCAGTAATCTTGTTGTTTTCTCGATTTTCTTGTCAATCTCTGCCAGACTACTCTCTATGCTGTTAATTGTTGCTTCTGTTGTTGAGTTTACAGCATCAGCTTCATCATCGGTCAGAGCTTTAACATCTATATGCAGTTTTGTTGTTTCATCAAGAGTGTATGTTCCTGGCTCTCCAAGAATTGCATAGGATATACTTCCAGTAACTCTCAGGTCTTTTTCTAATGAACCTCCAGAATTGGATAGTTCTTCATCATTGTCAAGATCTTCTGGCTCGAATGTTATCACAAAACCATTATCTCCTTCAGGAGTTATCTGAACTTCGTCACTGCTGTATCCATCAAAGTAATAAACAACCTCGTCAACAATATCTCTTTGATCGTCAACATTCTCCAAACCATTTATTATGAAATGCAATTCAGGCTTCTCACTTCCCGTAAATATACATCTCAGATCATCATTTTCATTGTCTTTGAAAACAGTACACTCTATAGGATCTTGTGAACTTCCAGGAGTAACCTCTACCAATTTTACTTCCAAAGCTCCAATAGTTACTATATTTGCGGTTGCATTAATCTGAACTCCATTATTTGTTCCCCCTCCAGAGGATGTTGAATCTGTTAAATGGAAAGGCCCCCACTGCTGGTTGTAGTCATCAGACACTGTTGCATCCAGTTCTATTGTTAAATCAATGGAATGGGTTCCTGTTGTCCCTATATCCGCAACACTCAAATCAATATTACAATCATACTCTCTATCATTTGTTGTTTGAGAACACACCGCACTTCCTGTATTATTTGCTAAGGAATACTCAACATTTGAAATGTTTATGTTGAGTTCCTCACTAACTCCTGTTATTCTTATATTTGCGACAGCATCCTCTAAAAATGTACACTGTCTTGTATTAGGATCAATTAAACATCTTGTATTTGAAACAGAAACAATCTCTAATTGAGGATTTATTTGGTAAACTTGTCCGCCTAATGGTTGGGCATTCATACCAACCATTCCTGTAGCAGAGAATGCAATTTCTTCATTGTTTCCTCCACAACTTAAACCAACATTCCCATTCACAGATAAAGTTGCATTA
>CAZKIC010000104.1:0-1393 GCA_964552785.1 uncultured archaeon | reverse complement strand
GAACCCACAATATTTATTCCGGAGCAGTCTGCACCTCCATTTATACTGAATGTCTTTGACAGAGTTATATCCTGAATTTCTGCAACTCCGTGATAGACAATCTGCGGTTTTATTGAAACTGTTATTGTGTCAGAACCAGGCACACTACCTGTTATATCATTTAAAGGAAGCACACAGCTGTATTTATTGTTTACGGGTGTTGTGGAGCACGAGAATGAAGAAGCATCAACAACATTGTTGTTGTCCGTAACTCCGTAATCCGTAAGGACTCCTAAAGATATGTTTTCATTCAGTCCTGTAAAGGAGATGTCAAAATGCAGTGAGTTCTGATCCATTGCGCATGCCTGTATGCCTCCGACACTGACATCACTGCATGTCACAGATGAAGGGTTCATATTTGTAATCTCAACATTTATTTGAGGGATAACATCAATCGCATTGTAATTAATATCAAATGAAGCAGTGTATTTTTTATCATAATCAAGATAGAAGCTCACATTTATTCTTTTGTTTCCTGTTCCCTGTCCGGGAACACTGAAAGATTCCATGTTGTTTATTGTACACACAAAAACATTTCCTACATTAGCGGAATTTTTGTTTCTGCATTCTATATTGCTGTATTCTGTTCCGTCAATATTGTATGTTTCATGGGTGCTGTATGTGCTGTACACTGAAACTCCGAGTTCGTTTTCATTTACAGAAGGAGCCTGAAATTCAAAACTTACCGGTTCCGGAATTACGCATTTTCCTCCAACAAGCCCGCAGTCTATAGGCATTGAAGGAGACGAATCCAGAAAATCAAGATCATATTCATTAACAGTGTATGCCTGCGTTGTGCTTAATCCTATCAGATAAGCAGCCATAATGGAGAATGTAGCAATTAAGTAAATACTAAGTCCGGTAAATCCTTTTTTCCCTTTCATATTAATTACCTTGTCCCTTACTCGACATAACCTCTGTTATTCCTGTAGCACTTGAACAGTCACTCAATCTGTACTCATCTAATATATTGTAGTTTGCATCACAAAATAATACTCCTGTGTCGTCTGTCTGGCATGGGTGTTCTATTGGTACATATATGTTTATCTCATCTTCTATATTTATTATTTTCTCATAGTTCTTGAAAGTATAACCTTTTAGTGCAGTTACCTTGACTTTCTTTTCTCCAAGAGGTAGTTTAACACTAATCTCGTTTTCATAATTTGCATTTTGTATGCAATTCATGTAACAATTATTGTCTTTCTCAGGGCATTGTTCTAAACAAGATCCACCTGTATTTATATCCGGATTTGCAAAAGCTCCTAAAACATTATTATAGACAATATCTTTTACAGTTCCTGTTATACTGAAAGGCGCATTTTCAATTGAACAGCTCTTGACTATAGTCTTAGAT
>CAZKIC010000103.1:0-3464 GCA_964552785.1 uncultured archaeon | reverse complement strand
CGCGAGTCTTGTATCTTGTATAAGCGCGAGTTTCGTATGCCTTAGAGCAATACGGGAAAAGCCGAGATAACTCGAGGTTGGGGGTTCAACTCCCTCCGGGGGCTTTTATTTTCTGAGAACTTTTTTTAATATATTCTGGGTTTATGTCAAAAAACAATAAAAATGAGGTTAAACAATATTTTGTATAAAGAAATCATAATTAAAAGATAAGAGGGATTATTGATGCGTTTTGAAATTGCTCCGGATATACAGGAATTGTTGAATAATATTGTTGAGGTTCTTAAAGATGAGTTTCCTCATGTTTCTTCTTCAAACATAGTTTGTATGAGGTCTTACGGATCTAAAGCAAATGCATATGCAAGAATATGGTCTTTGCCTAAAATATGGCAGAAAGCTTTAGGTGTTGAGGCACACTATATTATAGAGGTTATATCGCATCATTTTGACAACAGGCCAAGAGAGGCTAAAGTGAAAACACTAATTCATGAACTTTTGCACATTCCTTCAACTTTTTCGGGTGCTTTGAGGCCTCATAAATATTCTGACAAGACAATAGAGAAAGAGGTTAAGAGAATAATGAAGAAGATAGAGATTCATTAATCTTTATTAGCACCTTCCACACTATTTATATTAAGCAGGTGGACTGATGAGATTAACAACCAAGATTCTAAACATAAATGCACACTACCCTATAGTATTGCTGAACAAGAAAGATGCAGATTATTTAGGTGTTGTTTCTCCAGACAGAGTTGTTTTGAAGAAAGGACTAAAAAAAGTCAGCGCCTTTGTCGATATTACCGAAAAAGATTACATTCTGCCTAAGGGGTTTATTGGCTTATATGATGGTTTTCCGTTCAAGGATAATGTTGAGATTGAAGTAAAGGTTGGAGAAAAGCCAAAATCTATTCCTTTTATTAAGAAGAAATTGGCGGGCAAAGAGCTGAGCGCCAAAGAAATAGATGCCATAGTAGATGATATTAATAATGACAGAATATCCGATATTGAGCTTTCTTCTTTTTTGACTGCCATATATTTGAATGGATTTAATATGAAGGAGACTATCGACCTTACAAAAGCTATGATCAGGCACGGTTCAAGATTGAAATGGAAAAAAGGAATAATTGTAGACAAACACTCTATTGGAGGGATTCCGGGGAACAGAGTTACACCTATAGTTGTTTCTATTTTGGCTGCGATGGGTTTTGTTGTTCCGAAAACTTCTTCGAGAGCCATAACATCCCCTGCAGGAACTGCCGATACTATGGAGGTATTTTGCGATGTTTCTTTTTCTTTGGATGAGATAAGGAAGATTGTGAATAAGACTAATGGTTGTCTGGTGTGGGGAGGGGCTTTGGATTTAGCGCCTGTCGATGATAAACTTATCCGGGTGGAACACCCATTATCTATAGATCCAGAAGGGCAGATGCTGGCATCTGTTATGTCAAAGAAGGCTTCTGCAGGTTCCAAATATGTTGTAATAGACATTCCTGTAGGGGACGGAGCAAAGATAAAATCTTACCAGGAAGGAGAGATTCTGGCGAATAAGTTTAAGATTCTTGGAGAGGAATTAGGGATGGTGGTGAGGTGTTCATTATCAAAAGGGAATGAGCCAATAGGCTGGGGTATCGGACCTGTTTTAGAAGCGATAGATATATTGGATGTTTTAAAGGGGCATGGACCTCAAGATTTGAGGGAGAAGTCGTTAGAGCTGGTTTCAATGATTCTTGAGATGACCAAGAAAGGATCGTATGAGGATGCGGCCAGATTTTTGGATGACGGAACTGCTTTAAAGAAATTCAAAGAGATAGTTGAAGCTCAAAACGGATCAATAGATAAGAATTTTCATGCCATGCTCGGCAAATACAAAAAAGATGTTTATTCTGATAAAAAAGGGGAGGTTTTGGAAATCAATAATAAAGAGATAGCCAAGCTGGCCAAGCTGGCCGGAGCCCCTTTCCTTAAAGGTTCCGGAGTAAGAATCAATAAGAAAGAAGGAGATATTGTTAATAAAGGGGATTTGTTGTTTTCTGTGTTTTCCGAGTCTGAGGAGAAATTTAAAGAAGTAAAAGCGTATTTGAAGAAAAACAACCCATTTAATATAGGACATGTTGACGGCATAATTGTAGAAGAACTATAATTTTAAAAAAGAACTAACTATCCTCTATTATCAGGGGTTTCTGCTTTATTGGTATTTCTCTTGGACCTGCTTTTATGCCATCTATTATATCTTGTGTTTTTGTGAATACTTGTTCGGATCTTTTGTCAACATTATCCCCTGTTTTTGTAATATTGCCGGTTGATGTTGCTATCAAAGCCAGAGCAATAACAACTATAACAACTATCGCAATGATGATGCTTATTGCCTGCGATAAACCTTTTGCTCTTTTTTTGTTGTATTTGCCGATTTCTTTTTCAAACATATAAATCACCTTAATTCGGCACCCAGACACATCTGGCGCCCTTAGCTATACATTTCCCGCTTTTTCCACTGTGTTGTCCGCATTCATTATTTCCTGCATATGTTGCGGAAAGGCATTCCATCTTTTTAGTTATATCGTCTGCTGTGTTGCCTATATTCTCAAAAGCATTGCCTGACTGTTCATTAACATTCTCCCCTGTTTTAGTCAGATTACCAGAGGTCACAGCTATCAAAGCCAGAGCAATAACAACCATTACAACTATTGCAATAATCAAAGTTATAGTAGCATTTAAACCTTTTCTAGTCATAAAAACACTAATGTAATTATGTGCTTTCTCATATATATACTTTGCTTTCGATGCTTTCTTTCTCTACGAAATTAACTTTTAACGGAGCCTGCTGAGCCACTTCTTTATTTTCTCCTATATTCTTCAGATTCTCGAATGTGTTTTCGTTTGTGGTGTCGGCTTTCTCTCCGTAATTCTGCGTTATGTTTCTGACAAACAATAAAACAATTAACAATATAACAAGAATTACTACAATATATATGATGAGTCTTATTCCTTCAGACATGGCTTTGCGAGACATAATCATTATCCGGTCCAGACACAGTGCCCTTTTTCTTGGTCCATTTGGCATCTGCTGCTGTCTATACTACCACAGTTTGATGTTGCTATCACACACTGGGCTTTTTTCGCTATGTCTGATGTCTGGCTTCCTATATTCTCAAAAGCATTGTTCGACTGCTCATTAACATTCTCCCCTGTTTTAGTCAGATTACCAGAGGTCACAGCTATCAAAGCCAGAGCAATAACAACCATTACAACTATTGCAATTATCAATGTTATTGTTGCATTCAGACCTTTCCTGTTCATAAAAACACCTATGCTGGAACACATCTTTTGCCGATTGAGGTTTCCTCTACTTTGCATCCGTTGTTACAGTCTGAAACAGGCTTGGAATAACACTCTATTTTGTTGAAACTCTTTGTCGACTGCTCATTAACATTCTCCCCTGTTTTAGTCAGATTACCAGAGGTCACAGC
>CAZKIC010000102.1:0-3482 GCA_964552785.1 uncultured archaeon | reverse complement strand
AAAGAAATAAAAGATTAAAATATAAAGAATAAATCACGAGGTTATCATAGATGGAGAATAGTTTTTCCTCCCCTGTTATCTTTTGCTTCTTAGACATGTGTTTACCTCTAAACTTTAGGTATGAAATCCTCAACCTTTGAATCTTTGTTTGCTGGTTTATGCTTTCCTGTTTTTAGAACTTCCGTCAATTTCTTTACATAATCCTTTAACTTCTCATCAAGAGATTTGATTTCTTTTTCGTCTATTTCTCTCTCTTTTCCGTCTCTGACCATATTTAACAGTTCTGTGAGCCTGTCAAACAGGTGATTGTGAGATATCTTTAATTCCGGGAAGTTTTCATTTAATACTTTTGGAAGATCATCTAATTTTTCAGGAGGCATAACTCCTATATACTTTAAGGCTCCGACATCAGCTTTCAATAAAGTCTTATACAGGTTCATCAAAACAGAACCTTTGTTTTTTTGGTCCATTTCTCCTATCAAAGTTTCCATTCTGACAACAAAATCATCGCACATTTTCAGTGCTTCTCCAATGTCTTTTCCGAATCTGTACATCTCCTGTTCTGCAGCATGCTCTATGTCTTTAGCCAGTTTCTGTATCTTGTCGGCATACTCGTAATACTTATACTCTATTATCTTCTGATCTACAAAAACGGTTTTTATTTCTTGAGGAACTTCCTCTTTCTTTACAGGATAATACCCCATAAACATCAATGCAGCATTACCTGCATGGGCCATCGCCTGTTCTAAATAATGTCCTACAGATTTAATTTTCGAATTAGAAATCTTTACAAACTCTGGTGCTGCTGAAAGTTTTTTGTCTATGGCTTCTTTGGTCAAAGAAATCTTGCCTCTTTCGACCATTCTTTTGGCAGGCATAAAAATACCAACATCATATACAACAACACCTGATTTTAATATGCCTATTATTAGAGGTTCTGCCAGTCTTACATTATCCCAGAATTCTGTAAGGAACATAAAACTCTGGACTGTAATCATGGGGTCGACTTCTTTTGCAATATTTAATATATCATTCCAAATCTGGTCTTTCTGAACAGGGGATATTTCTTTTTCAACCAGAGTGTCGTCCATAACAAGAAAAGTATCCAAATCACTTTTAGAGTGGAATTTTTTTGTGGCCGTAGAACCATAAATAACAACAAATTTCAACTGCTTCTTGAATCTTTCAACTAATTTTTTGGTAAATTTTTCAGCAATTTCTATACGTCTTTTATATTCTTTTTCAATATCAAATTTTTCTTTTTTATCCTCTTTTTCCTTTGTTCCAACTTTATCAGAAGTATTTTTTATCCCAGCATCGCTCATTTAAACACCCGCTCCTTTGAAACCATGAAATTATATGGTTTTTCTCTAATATAAAGATAATAATAAAGAGAAAGGCATATTATTTGAAAGCCATTATAACTTTAGTATCTCCAATTACCCAATATTCTGCATTTCCACCTTCTGTTGGAGATCCTTCAACCTCTTTAGGTATCTCCAATTCAAACATATCATATGTTTCTGTGTCCATTAATTGCGCCGTGTTTCCGGATATAGACACAATTTGTGCAGTTCTCTTGTCTATTATTGGCGCAGTTATCTTTGCATCTCCTGGCTTCATGATCATTCTTTTGTTTCCATCGATTAATCCAACTGCCGTAATCTTACATTTTAAATGCCCGTGTTTTCCCGGAGCACTTTTCGCATTCTCCACAACCTTGCAAGGAGCATCGTCAATCATGATGTAGTCTCCTTTATTGAAATGTTTTGCTTCTTTTTGTGTGAAACTCATATAATGACCCCCTTTTAGATCATTCGTTAAATAGTTAAAGATAATTAACTCAAATACCTTTATATAGATAACTATAGGAGGCATAGTTATATGAGTAATAAATGGACAGAAAACTTAAAAAAAGAAGATCTTTCTAAGTTGAATCAGCTGCTTAATGATTCTTTGATTCATAAAGATGCTATTTTATCATCTAAAGATCAGGAGAAAGCTCAGTTATGGTGTGCTTTATTGGAATTATATAAGAAATACGAAAGCTTAAATGAAAGATTAATGTTATTGGAAAGAAAACTAATGGAATCCGAGAGAAACATAAAATCAGAGGAGATAAAATTAGAGCAGGACATAAAAACCATTGTTGAAGATTTAGAAAATTGGTAATCTTTATTCATCATTTTCTGGCAAAATCCCGGTTTTCAAAAACTCAAGATCTTCAAGATGATCGACTAAAGAATACATGTTTTTTGGCAGATCGTTCTTCGCTTTTATAATTCTCGGCATAAACGGACAATCATATCTTGGATTTTTAACAATATTCTTTTTAAGAACGAAAAAGACTCCTCCATGATATTCTTTTATAGGGCCATAATCCGATTTAAAAGTGCTTTCCGTCCAATTAGCCAGAACAAGTGTCTCTTTATCTCTTATGTCTGTGTTTATCGTGATGTGTCCGTAATTAGGAGGAACAATAACAACATCCCCTTCTTTACCTTCAACTAGATAAACATCCTCTATTTTATTTTCCGGCCATTTTGCCATTTTCTGAAATAGAAACAAGGCCCTTCCTTTTAATACTTCGTAAACCTCAGGGTATGTTATATCTTCATCTTTTTTAATCCTGGGGTGGAAGTGGCCCAATGTTTTATTGTATTCATCTCCAAGAGTGCCAAAAGGAATGACTGTTATATCATATCTTAATTTTTCCTTTTTTGCTCTGCTTTCATCTTTTTTGTCTTTGAATGCCCCTCTAAACATAAAGTAAAGTCCTGTTTCTTTTCCTTCATCTGTTACATTATCATACCATTGCTTATTATACAGAACAGATTCCATATCTTTAAGCCTTCTGATGTCTGGTTTCATTTCTCTGCCATTAAAATTTAAAATCTTGCTTTCCTCATCAAAAAATACAGGAAAACCAAAATTTCCGGTCAAATCTATTCTTGTCATTTATTTCACCCACACTATTAATAAAATTAATACTCCAAATTATAAATATTAATTGGTGGTCTTATGGTAGAAGTTGGAAGAGTAAAAGGTATGAGAGATTATGATTTTGAAGACATGGCTTTAAGAGAGGAAGTAGTTTCAAAAATAAAGAATATTTATACAAAATACGGATTCTTACAGATGGAAACACCTGCTTTGGAGAAATACGAAGTTCTAACGGGAAAAGAGGCAAATGCCGGAGAAGAGATAAGCAAAGAGATCTATAATTTTAATGACAATAAAGGAAGAAGAATAGGTTTAAGATTTGATCTTACAGTGCCTTTAATGAGATATATAGGCATGAATACAAACATATCATTGCCTTTTAAAAGACAGCAATACGGAAGAGTTTGGCGTTATGAAGACACAAAAAAAGGAAGATATAGAGAGTTTTATCAATATGATGTTGATGTAGTCGGACCAACATCTATGAAATCAGATGCAGAGGTTTTGTCTGCGGCAATAGAGTCTCTTAAAGCTATAGG
>CAZKIC010000101.1:0-3560 GCA_964552785.1 uncultured archaeon | reverse complement strand
TCTCAATTTTTTTCTTTTCTTTTTCTTCATCAAATGTTTCGTTGCTTTGTAAAGAAGAAGTGTTTAACACCTTAAAAGTTACAGACAGGTTTTTTGAGAAGTTGTCCGCAGTCAAAGTGGCTGAGGCAGAATAATTGCCAGAAACATTTGGCGTAAACTGTGAAGTATTAAGGATGTACTCTGCGGCGGGCCCAGATACTCGTATCATGTGTTTAGCCGTGGGTGGCAGCACTTCAAAATGAACCGCTTCACCGACAGAGTAGACATCCTTGTCAACAGAAAATGAGAAATTGGCAATGTTTAAGGTGGTGTTAAAAGAAGTGTTTAAAGCTGAGACAAGCACAAGAGAGAAGAAAAGCATAGCTAGAAAAAACAAGAGCTTCACGCTTGCCTGTGACTGCTTCACCCCCACCATAACACCCTTTTTTTAATGTTTTAGCCGGGTTTTCTGGCAAGAAAAAAAGACTATTTCACCTCTTTTTTCTGCCACCCCACAAAAATAATAATATGCTGACAGTGCTTATTTATAAAATTATCGCAAAAAATTCGATTTAGTATAAAAAAAATCGCTAAAGCAGCTGCCAGAAGATTGTAGCCGCAAAGTCTTGATGATGACATAAGATAACCGTAAATGAGATATGAGAATATTTGTAATGATAATACAAACAATCCTGTATTATTTAAGTTCTCAGAAAACAAAGGAAGCTGCTTGAAAACTCGCCTTCATTGAATTAAAAAGAAGAGGAAAAGAAGTGTTCTACCACAAAAACAAGAAAGAATGCGATTTTGTTATTCGTGAAGGTCTGGACATTGTTGAGGCGATACAGGTTGCAACATCATTGGAGGATTACGATGTGAGGAAAAGGGAAATATTAGGGTTGATTGATGCTTTAAAAACCTATAACCTGAAAGAAGGGTTGATTCTTACAGAGGATGAGGAAGATTCTTTTGAGCAGGACGGATTTAAGATTATAGTAAAACCTGTGTGGAAATGGTTACTATCTTAATATTCTTAAAAAGACGACAAATAATTAAGAGTTTTTAAAATTTGCAGTAAATTAAAGAGTATGAAAAAAGAAACATTCATACTGGATAAAGGAGAAAGGATTCTGAAAAAATATGATATTTGTGATGAATGTTTAGGCAGACAGTTCGGACAATTAATAACCGGCCTGACAAATACGCAAAGAGGAGAGGCAATAAGAGATTACGTCAGATTATTTTCAAAGGAAAAAATCAAAGAATATAAAAATTGCCAGATATGCGGGGATTTCTTCAAAAAAACAAAAGAAGTTGTGGAGAGCATAGAAAGAGAAACCAGGGATTTTGAGTTCAAGGATATCCTGATAGGTGTTGTTCTGCCAGAGGATCTAATGATAAAAGAGGAGGAACTCTGGGAGTATGCAGGCATAGATTACTGCGAAGGCATAAAAACAAACATCTCAAGAGTTATAGGCAAAGAATTAAAAAAGAAACTCAACAGAAAGAACCCGGAAATGGAGATAATCTTAGACCTGCAGAACAATCAAATAAAATTGAACATCAGGTCTTTGTTCATTTATGGAAAATACAACAAATATAAAGAGATGCCTCAGACAAAATGGATCTGTCTGAACTGCAACGGTGTTGGATGTTCCAAATGCGGAAACAAAGGAAAATTATATGAAACTTCTGTAGAAGAAGAGATAGGAAAAGTAATTCTTAAAGAAACGAAAGGAGATGGAACTAAATTTCATGGAGCCGGAAGGGAGGATATTGATGCCCTGTGTTACGGCTGGAGGGAGTTTATAATAGAGATCATAAATCCAAGAAAAAGAACCATTAATCTGGAAAAAATAACGAAAGAAATCAATAAAAATAAAGCAATAGAGGTTAAAGATTTGAGGTTCTCAAACAAAAAAGAAGTTGTCAATATCAAAAACAAAGAAAATTCTAAAGAGTATGAGGCTTTGGTTGAAGTTGAAGGCGGAATAAGAAAAGAAGATCTTGAGAAGATTAAGTCTTTGAATGGAGTAAAAATAAACCAGCAAACTCCCAAGAGAGTGTCTCATAGAAGGGCAGACAAAATCAGAAAAAGAAAAATTGAAAATATAAAAGCAGAAATAAAGAATGAAGAACTAATCCTGACTATAACAGCACAGTCAGGAACATATATAAAAGAGTTTGTTTCTGGAGATGAAGGAAGAACAAGACCTTCGGTAAGTTCTGTTCTCGGGAAAAAAACAAAGGTAAAGAAACTTAAAGTTATCGGTTTTAAATGAACTTAATACGTATAAAAAATACGTATAAAAATATAAGAGGGAGTGATTTTTCATGAATGGATATGGAGAAAGAAACGAAACAAGTATAACCAGAGAAGATGCATACCGACTAGTAAAAGAAATATCTGAGTTATATGACAAGCCAGAAGAAGCTATGTCAATATTAATACAACATATTGATGAACGAGGAAGAATATATGGAGTTCCGTTGTCAATATTTTATGAAAGGGAAATAAGAATATCAGAAGAAAGAGCAGAACAGAAGATATGCAATAAAGTAGGAAGATTGAAAGAAACAATAGAAGGCTACAGAGACACTTGGAATATGAAAAGAAGAAAAATAAACCCGACAGCAAGAGATGTTAGTGGTATATTCCGAGAAGCAAGTTCTATGAAATATTGGGGTTAAACTCAAACAAATCTCTTTACTATAATTCTTTTATACCATATAAGCAGGATTATTGATATTAAAGAAAGTACTGCCAAATCAGAATAAACACTAAAAGGCCAGTCTAAAGGTATTTTGTAGCCGAAAACAGTCTTCAAAAATATATCTTCTCCTTTATAGTATTTGGAATAAAGCTCATAGCCGTAGCTTGCCAACAAGTAGAAGAACAAGATAATGTTTAAAATTAATGCAGAAAAAAACAGACGATCTACTTTTTTTCTTAATTCCATAAAAATCACTTATTGTATATAGACTTTTATCATTTTTATATCTTCCAGAGGTCTGTCATTTTGATCTGTTTCTACAGAACCTATTTTCTTTAAAACATCCTCTCCCTCTATGAGCTTCCCGAAAACAGAGTGTTTTCCGTCAAGCCAAGGTGTTGGAGCCAATGTTATGAAGAACTGGCTTCCTCCTGTGTTTGGACCTGCATTAGCCATAGACAAAATTCCTATGGAATTATGTTTCAGATCCGGATGGAATTCATCAGGAATTGTGTATCCCGGTCCGCCTCTTCCTGTTCCTGTCGGATCCCCGCCCTGAATCATAAAACCGTCTATAACACGATGGAATATGAGACCATTATAAAACCCTTTTTTAGTGAGATTTATGAAGTTCCCTACTGTGATTGGAGCTTTATCCTGATACAACTCAAATTTCATTGTTCCTAAATTTGTTTCTATCACTGCTATGGGGTTTTTATTGCTTGCTTCAATATTATCAGAAGACCCTGGATTAGATTTTGAAAAAATATTGGACAAGTCAACAAACAGATTTATGTAAACTGCTGATAATAAAACAAGAAGGATTGCTGCTACAATTTTCGCATTTTTGGTGAGTTTTATTGCCAT
>CAZKIC010000100.1:0-3638 GCA_964552785.1 uncultured archaeon | reverse complement strand
ATAAATAGATGTTGGGTTAGTTTTAAATGTTTGTTTCTTTTTTATGTGATTATGTGAGCAGGTTTACAGGGCGTCCGGGTTCTTAGAAATCAGGATTTCGTCAAAGCATCTTTCATGATATAAAGCTCCTTTTTCTATACCTCTTAGCTCGATATTTGATATATATATTCTATCGTTTCCGCTGAAAGGCTCTTTACACTTGCCACATTCTCTTGGTTCTTTACCGCTTTCTATCAACTGTTTGTATGTCGTTATACAGAAATATCTGTTGGGCTCTTCATCCATAGATGTCTGTTGTTTCGGAGCTTTTTATTCTTTTTTGTTGTTGTCTGTAATTTCTATGTATTTTACTACCTCTCCTTTTTCATTTAATTCTACCATTCCGGTTATTTTCCCGTCTCTGCAGAGAATTTTCCCGTCTCCATTTTCATCTACAATAGTTATATTTTTGCTTGTATAAGAGATGTCTCTTACTCCTTCAACTTTTGTTCCGTCGGTTTTCTCGTATATTTCTGTTCCTCTGTATCCGTCATCTCCTTTATGCTGTTTTGCCAATATTAATGCGTTTCTCGCAAAATATGCTCTTGTATCCGGATTGTATGGGTTATACCCTTCACACCCCATTATATGAGAAAAGGTTGTTACCTTACCGTCTATCTTTTCAGGAATTTCTGTCTGAAGAACATAAAGCAGTTTGTGTTGTTCTTTTTGTTCTGTGTTTTTTTGAGGCTCTATTCTTTTGCAACCCATTCCCGCGATTAAAATTCCGGCCATCATAAGGCCGGCAACACTTCTGTATGCATTTCTAAGCATTATATTCACCTTTTATATATTTGGTCTTTGGTGTTTATAAAATTATCGCTTTTTTGTTATTCTATAGTGGTTAATTATCATTCAACATATATGTGGGGAGTAAATTATATAAATAACAACCACATAATTATATGTATTGATATATCAATATAAATGATTTTATGAGGTAATTTTATGAAGATTAATCTATTGTCCGGTCTGATTGTGTTTTTGCTTGCAACTTCAATGTCTTTTGCTTCTTATTTGGATGTTGAGAGTGTTGACGATTCTGTTCTTCCTGGGGAGTTGGCTTCTTATAAGATTACAATAACGAACAGAGATTCTTTGTCTGCTAATTTTTCTTTAAGAATTGATGGATATGGAAGGGACGAATGGGTCACTCTTGAAAATAAGGATTTCTTTTTAGGATCCAATGAAAGCGATGAAACAATGCTTTACCTGAATGTTCCTTATGAATACCCTTACGGGAATTATGAGTTTGATATTGTTTTGCTGAATAAAGACAATGCTTCAGAAGTTGAAAGGAGGACGATAGCGGTTTATGTTCAAAAGACTTATCAGTTGCAGTTGCTGAATGTGAGTGTTGAAAAGGAGGAGTATGAGTCATATGAAGACGTCAGGGTATTTTATAAAGTTAAGAATATAGGGACATTGGAATCTGTTCCGATGAAAATGAAAATTGAAGTTAGCAATGGGAATGAGATCCAGACAAAGGAGGAAGCTATAGAACCATTAAAAATAAACGAGGTCAAAAGAAGCTCTATTGTTTTTTCTTTTGATCCTTTGAGGGCTAGAGGTTCTTACACTGTTAAAGGTGTGCTTCTTGATCAGTATGATGAGCCGGTTACTTCCTCTAGTGATTCTTTCACAATTTTGGAGAAGCCGAGAATGTCTTATAATAAGTCTGTGGATTATGGTTTCTTGGTGAATGATGTTACTTTGACTGCTGTGAATAATGGAAATGCAAAAGGGGAGGCGGTTTTAGAGGATAAAATTGTGGCAGCCATGAGTTTTTATGATTTTGGAGAAAAAGAGCCGGAAGTTGTAGATGTTAAGGGAAGGAATATTTTGAGATGGAAATGTGATTTGAATCCAGGAGAAAGGTGTTCTGTTACTTATAGAGTTGATTATACCTTGATACCTGTTGTTCTTATAATTGCTATAGGAATCCTGCTTTACCTTTATTATTATTTGCAGAAACCTCGTGTTTTAAGATTTTCTTCAAAGAAAGACGGCAAGTTTAATGTTTATGTTCATGTGAAGAACCGTTCAAGAAAAGACTTAGAGGATGTTGAGATTACTGAGGATGTTCCCGGAATTTTAGAATTCATAGAACCTGATGAAGGTGTTGTGCCGACAAAGGTAAGAAAGACAGGAAAAGGAACGCAGGTCAGCTGGATATTCAGGAAGCTTAGACCCAAAGAAGAGAGAGTGGTTTCTTATAAGCTTAAGCCAAGACTCTCTGTTTTGGGGGGAATTGATCTGCCTAAAACAAAGGTTTCTGCCAGAACACAGAAAGGCAAGATTATTAAGAACAAGTCAAGGAAGCACACAATTAAATAGATTTATTTTAGAGGAGGATGAAATGAAGAATTTTTTGGTTTCTGTTTTTGTGTTTTCTTTTTCTCTTCTCGTATTTATTCCTTTATCATATCCCACTACTATTACAGACTGTTCATCTACTTACATTATATCAAGTTCTGGTTATTATAATCTAACTTCTGATTTGACAACAACAGTAACCTGTATAGAGGTAAGAACGAATGATACGGTTATAGATTGTAATGGATATACGATTGATGGTGATTCTTCTGGTTTTAGTGACTACGGAGTTTATGTGAATTCTGGAAGTTATGGACCTCTCGATAATGTAACGATAAGGAATTGTAATATTAAGGATTTCTATAACGGGATTTATTTTTATGGCGCTTCCACCAGAAAAATAACAAATTCAACAATAGAGTATGTGAATTCTTCTTATAACAACTTCGGATTATACATATACTATTCAGATAACAACACTATGGTAAATATAACTACTAATTCAAACAACAACTACGGAATATACATAGTGGGTTCACATTTGAACCATATAGAGAATATACTATCTAAAGAAAATGCTAATTTTGATGTTTGGATGGATATATACAACAAAAATGATTGCGATAATACTTTTATTAATGTAACTGGTTCAGGCGACAGACCTATAATGGTTTATAACACGTCCGTAAACTTACAGAATAAGGTTTTATCTGAGCTAATATTATGTGGTGCAGATAATTCCACACTTACCAATATTACAATAATTGGTTCCGACACAAAGAAAAACAATGCTTTAGTTGTTTATTTTTCAAAAAATGTTTCTTTAGATGGAATAAATTCTTCTTATAATAGCTATGGTATTTATTTTTATGATTCAGACGAAAATCTTGTGAGTTCATCTATATTGAAAGGAAACCAAAACGACGGTATCTATTCTCGATATTCTACAGGGGCTATAATAGATGTAACTTCTGAAGATAATGATGATGGTATATATATTGACTATGGAATGAACATAACTATACAGGATTCGCTTTTGAACAACAATAATGTAGGCATTTGGATTTATGATCAATCTGTTAATATAACAGTGAAGAACAACAGAATATACAATTCTAATAATGATGGTATATATATAGACGATTGGGGTGATGATTATCCTCAAGACATATACATAATAAACAACACAATAATAAACAACAGTTGGGGTTTTTATCATTATTACGATTCATACGAGATTTATAATTTAAATATCTATAATAATTATTTTGAGGGAAGCAGAC
>CAZKIC010000099.1:0-3761 GCA_964552785.1 uncultured archaeon | reverse complement strand
AGGCACAACACCGTTTTCTGTTTCATTCTGCAATTCCTCTATAAGTCTCAATATTATTTTTATCTTGTTTCTTTGCGATGTTGTTGTTCCGCTTTCCAAACGGTCAATATCAAATCTTCCTGTCTCCGGATCTATGCCGACTTTCTTCAGATAATCAGTAATCAACCTAATAGCCGTTTCTGCATCCCTTTTCAGGACTTTATCAGAGAGCCTTACTCTGGCAGAAGCTTCTGACAATCTTATAATTGCTTCCAATTGTCTTGTTGTTATTGGTACTGCAGAACCTTCTTCATCGGCATATTTAGACCTTAAACCAACATAAAAATTCTCTATTTCTTGTTGTGCCGCTTTTGTTAATTTCGGATGACAGTGAGCTTTAGCATAAGAAATATATTTCCTGAAAAGATCTTCATCAACAACAGGGATTTTTGCATCGGGTTTTTCGTGAGACTCTAATATGTGTCTTACCAGTTCTGTATCTTTCTTTTTATCAGGCTTATCTCTTATAGGAAATATTAAATCAAATCTTGAAATCAATGTTTCTGGAAGATCTATCTGCCGCCCTAAGTTTTCATAAGGGTCAAATCTTCCAAATTTCGGATTGGCTGCCGCTAAGATAGTTGTTCTTGCATTGAGGGTTGCCTGTACATTGGCTTTCGAAACTGTTACTGTTTGCTGCTCCATTACCTCATGCATAGCACTCCTGTCTTCTTTTCCCATTTTGTCTAATTCGTCTATCATCGCCATTCCATTGTTTGCTAAAACTAAGGCACCGGCTTCCAAAGCCCAGCCCCTCATGAATTCATCTTTGACTACTGTAGCTGTGTTATGAACTAAAATACCGTCAACAACAAAATTATGGGAATCTTCCACAGTCAAATCATAAACGTAATCGTAATCGGGAGCGTATGTCTCTATATTGCTTATTTTTTCCCAAAAAATATCGCTGTGAGCGATCTTTTCCAAATACAATAAAAGATTTTTCTCTTTGGTTATTTCCATGCGATTTAATTTTTTCAATATATCTTGTAAAGCCTTTCTTGATATGTTTTTCCTGAATTTTATCTTATTCAAGGGGATATTATTCTCTATTAGAACTTTTTTAAGAGGTTCATGAATTCCCGGTATGATGTCAATGTTTGTATTTCCAACTTTACTCTGGTATATTTCAAAAAGCTTCCTTAGTTTTTTCTTCTTTTCAGGATGTTTTAAGGATATGTTTCTGTAAAAATTCACAACATTCTGCTTTCCTCTTATCTCCAGAACATATTTTAATTTTTTGCCTTGTATTGTTTTGTTTTTTGTTGCATTTCTTACTCTTAAAGTGGAATATATTTCATACCTCAATAATATTAACTGTAACTGTTTGGCCAATGTTTTCAGAGTGGTTGTAAATTCTATAGTATCTGAGCCTTTGCTTTTCCTTAGGTTTACAGAACCGTCTGCATCAAATAAACCCGCTATGAATTCAGATAAATAATCATTTGGCAAATGTAATATATGAGAGGTCAATAACAAATCTTCTTTAGGAGACAAAGGCAAACCCAAAGATAATAATATCTCACCCAATACTCTTGAATGAGTTCTTGTTGATTCAGGCCTGGCTTTTGTTGAGTTTTGAATGTCATATTTTAAACTGAATTGTTCTGTAAGAACCTCTCTGAATATTTTTTGTATTTCTGGGCATGAATTAGACAAACGTATGGAATAAGAATTGGTTGGTGTTTTTCTTATATCTCCGTCTCCTAATAAGAGCCCTGCTATATATATAAGATCTTTTGTGAGTTTCTTTGGAACTGTATGAGGTTTCCCATTATATAGTGAAACCGTGTTTATATTATCATAAATCTGATCTAAATTTATATCTGCTTTATTGGCCAAACTCTTTAATGCGTTTAAATTTATTGAGCCTTTAGAATCTTCTTTTGTCCAATTATGATATAAATTATTCTCATTTATTTGTAATTTTCTTGATATCTCTCTTATAGTGGTTTTTTGTTTTATCTTCTCCAATATGCTTCTTACAAAAGATTCTATATTGTGGATTTTAGGGTTGCATCTTATTAATTCTAAAGTGTACGGGATTTTATCTCCTCCTATCAGTTTTCTTGGAGTTGCGATATAATCCCCTATTATCAAGTCTTTACTTTTCTTCCAGGAAGTTATTCCTTTGTTTATGGTAAATAGTTTTGTATTTGGAGTTAATTCTATTGATTTTCCGCTTGAAAGAGTTATCTTGTATATTTTGTCAGGTGCTTTAAGTTTCCATACTGATTGAGGATATTGGGATTGTATTTTTAAATCATCCGATAAACTTTGTATTTTGATTGTGTTTATATTATCCTGCTTCCAGATTCCTGGCCTGTATTCAACAGGATTTGTTAAATTGTGTTCTACTGTATTCTGTATTGTAGCCATTCCTCCCGGATTTGTTAATACTAAACTGTTTGGAGATACGCACAATCCTGCTCCAGACGTGGATTTACCTACAACATATCTTGCTTTTGGCGCCAATCGTGATACATACTTTAATAATTGTGACTTAGCAGTACCCGGATCTCCTACAAGAAGCATGTGTATATCCCCTCTTGTGACAATACCGTCAGGTCTTTGCTTTTTAACCCCTCCAAATAACTGCAACAAAACAGAATATTTCATATCGTGATATCCGTAGATGGAAGGAGCTATAGATTTAACAAAAATATCGTATATTTTCGGATTCTGTGACAGTTCCTTGATTTTCTTTTCCTCTTCTTTTGAAATTTCTATATCCTCATATTCTTTCTCAATTTTCTCCAAGTTGTTGCCTTCCATATAGAGATCTCTTCTTTTTGATTCTTTTCCGCTGTTATCTAGTTTTATAGGCATGTCCTTAACAATACCGTAGACAACAACCTTTGAACCAGGAATTATTTTCTTCTGAAATTTAGGATCGACAAGATCCTCTCTTATAAACACCCCTATTTTTCTCGGTTGCGGACTTCCCTCAAGATCCTCTGGAATTTCCTCTAATTCTATTCTTTGGGTATCTCTTAGTTTTCTTGAGATCATATCGAAGCCCCTTTTGTTTCCACACTGGTCGCACATGTAAGGCTTATTCAACGCATCTCCTTCTTGAGGCATACTTATAGTGTTTCCACAAGCCCTGCATTCGAATGTGGCCATTATCACTTCCGGCCTTACTTCAGAAGCCTGTTTTATTATCCCTTTGACGCAAATGAATTTGTTTATATGCTTGCCTCTTATATCTCTTATTTTAACTCCGTGTGTATCAGGGATGTTTGAGAATCTGACCCGTATAACATCTTCAGGCGTTTCTCCAACATCTATATTTCTTATCGCTTCTTCAGCTAACTGGATGACTTCTTCAGGCTCATCAAAAAGCCGGTCTGCAAGCTCAGGATCTATTCTTTCAAGTTTCTGGAAATCTACAATTAGAGAAGTGTTGTTTTCCACTGCATCCAATAATTGATCGTAATAATACTCAGAAAATATATGCGTAAACTTATCCAATATATCTACAGAATCCATAATATCTTTTTACCCCTAATATTTTAAAAGGTATTTGTATCATTGTGCCGATATGAGTTGTATGTGTTGTCGGGACGAATGTCGAAGACAGCACGCGTACGTCCGAAGCACTCGGACTCTTTATCCGTTAACTTTATTACGGTATACTGCGCGTAAGCGTATGTATACCTGACGTGCGTACGTCCGAAGCACTCGGACTCTTTATCCGTTAACTTTATTACGGTATACTG
>CAZKIC010000098.1:0-3788 GCA_964552785.1 uncultured archaeon | reverse complement strand
CAAACAGGATTATTTTCATTTCAAAAGTGATGAAAATGAGTAAGAAACTAACAGAATACGATTACAAATGGTTAGCTAGAGAAATAAAGGAATGGAAAAATAAAGGAATAATAAATCAAGAACAATCTGAAAAAATACTATCTAATTATTATACTGAGAAAAAAGAAGTTACGCGAGTAAATACAATAAAAGTATTAGCTATGATTGGTAGCATAATGCTTGGTCTGGGAATTATCCTTTTTGTTGCAACAAATTGGAGATATATCCCGAATTTAATAAAAACCATTATGCTTTTAGGCGGTACCTCCATAACATTAATATCTGGATATTATCTCAAGTTCGAAAAGAGAAAGGTGCCTTTAGGAGAAGGCATACTTGTTGCAGCCTCTTTATTCTGGGGAGGGACATTAGCATTAATAACACAAATATATCATGTTCCGATAAGTGATAATCACATAATATTCTTAACTTGGGCATTGACAATAATTCCTATTGCCTATCTTCTAGAATCTAGACCCGTATACTATTTAAGTTCACTGCTATTTTTTATTTGGAATTTTATGTATATTGGCACTTATAGGTCTCCAAGTTATATTTATCCTCTAATAGTGTTCTTGGTACTATATCCATTAGCAAAAAACAATAAATTAGGATTATTTGGAAACACAGGAGCATTGATATTCACCGGAATGAGTTTATTAGGAAATGGTGGAGAATGGTTTAATTTAACAATTGCTTTGGGATTCTTGATATATGGTTTAAAGACAAATAAAATACTTTTATCTGTAAGTTCTGTTTCCTTTACATTATGGAATCTTTCCTTCATCATAGGAAGAACGATCCCAAATTACTTCTATATATTACCTTTAATAATCTTAACATATCTGGCTTATTCACGAAAATCAAAAACACTATTAATATCCAATATTGTTGGTTTCTTGATATGGATAAACATATTTATGTGGGACACATACGCTTTATTAAGTAACAATAAAACATATGATTTTTTTGATAATATAGAGAAATATGCTCTATACATAACTATTTTAATCGTAACAAATTTATTCATTGGACTTACGTTATACTTATTAGGAAAAATTCACGACACTCAAGAATATAAATCATTCAACACTGTGTTCAAGATAGTTGGGATATCTATAAGTTTAATATTAACACACTTGTTCTCTTTCATGGGAATTGTAGATGAAATAACAAAGATAATGAAAGAAACATCAGAAAAAATATTCACAAGTAATATATACTTAATGTGGCCTATGTTTTTTGGAGTTACAACTTTACTATTATTAATGTTAACCATGATGAAAAAAGACGAAAGAAGACTAAATAAATACGAACTAATAAATATAGTAATGATGCTTACCCTTGGAATAATAATGACATTCTTATCAGAACTCGTGACTATTAAAATAATACTAGCAAATCTAATAATACTATTCTCCGGAATTGGTTGTATTATGACTGGTTTTGAGAATCAAAAACCAATTATATTTAATGCAGGAATAGCAATACTTGTAATATTAATAATATCAAGATATTTCGACATATTTTGGGCATTAATTGATCGCTCGGTATTTTTCATTTTTGGCGGATTTTTAATGTTGTTCGGATCTATATTCCTTGAAAGAAAAAGAAGAAAAATTGTAAGTGAGATGAAAGAATATGAAACAGATTAATAAGAAATTTGCAGTATCGATAATAATATTAGTTTGGGTAGTCATAACTTTAGGATTCATAGGATACAAAGAATATATCTTAGCTACTGGAGAGAAAGTTCTATTAAAAACAATACCATTAGATCCAAGAGATATATTAAGAGGGGATTATGTAACTCTAACATATGAAATATCTATATTGAATAAGTCATTAGCAGATTATGAGATTGACAGGTATAGTTATCAAGATCCTGTCTACGTAACTTTGGAAAAACAAGGTAAATATTATGTGGCTACAAAAGTATCAAAAACAAAACCATCTGGTTTATATATAAAAGGAAAAGCAGATTATGGATGGGATGGTATACATGTTAGATATGGTGTAGAAAACCTTTTCGTTCCTGAAGGAGAAGGTCTAGAACTAGAACAATACAGAAATGGAGAAATTGATGTTGAGGTAATAATAGATAAATCCGGAAATGCGATAATAAATAAAGTATACCTACAAAATAAAGAAATTAATTTTAATTAATTCTATATAAAGATAACCGCCCAACAAATTAAGATGAACAAAGAAATATTTGATTATTATATCAAAGCAGGACAAATAAATAAAAAAGCCAAAGATTACGCCAGGAAAATAGTAAAACCAGGAATTACCCTTTTAGAGATAGCAGATAAAGTAGAGTCTTTTATAGAGAAACAAGGGGGGAAGATGGCATTCCCTGTTAATCTATCGCTGAACGATGTTGCCGCCCACTACACTCCATATAAAAACGACCCTACGATCTTAAAAGAAACGGATGTTCTCAAAATAGATATCGGGGTTCATGTTAATGGTTTTATCTCGGATTCCGCTTTCACAATTTCTTTTGATGAAACTCACAACGAGTTAATAAAAGCTTCAGAAGAAGCTCTAAAAAACTCATTAAAGATAATTCAACCAGAACTCGAAATAAGAGAAATAGGAAAAACAATACAAGAAACAATCTCGTCTTTTAATTTTAAACCTGTGGTAAATCTAACAGGACATGGATTGGAGCAATTTAATCTGCATGCTGGAAGTTCCATACCAAATATAGACATAAACTCTAAAGAAGTTCTAAAAGAGGACCAGGTAATAGCAATAGAGCCTTTTGCAACAGATGGAGCTGGAAAAATTCAAGATGGTAAAAAGACAATGATATACTCTCTAAAAGAACAAAAAATGCCTCGCTCTCCTTTCGCCAGAAAACTCTTAGAAGAAATAAAATCATATAAAGGGTTGCCTTTTGCAACACGATGGCTAAAAAGCCAACAAGGCATGATAATGGAAAGGTCTATATCAGAACTAACACAACTAGGAATTATTCATGAATATCCTATTCTAAGAGAAGTAAACAACGGACTAGTTTCTCAGGCAGAACACACAGTAATAATAAGAGACAAGCCGATTGTAACCACTATGTAGGAACATTTATAAATTTTCCTGTACAATTAATTCCAAGATAGTGGTTAATATGCACATGCCTAATGAAAGATTACTCGAGACATATAAAGAAATTGCGGAAGAATGGATTAAAAGAATAAGGCAAAACGTTATCTCAGAAGTAATGAAAAAACAACATAAAAAAGAGATAACTGACAAAGAAATAGGAGAAGCTTTAGACAATTTGTTTAGTATCATGGATAAAAGCGAAGAGGAAATATTCAGCAGCAAAGGCCTGTTCGAGAAAATAATATACCTGACAGGATATGATGCTGACGAATATAAATTAACAATTCAGGGATACAGAATAAAATGGGAGCCATCAGAACTTGAAGAACTTGGCGAAGTGGCAGAAATAGCAAGAGATTCTGTCAAAAAAGATCATGAGAGAAAAAGACTGGAAAGAGTAAAAGAGAAAGATTATCCTGTATTCTTAAAATATCAGAGAAATGCGGATATAGATTCTTTAAAAGATGTTGTTATAACATCATTATCAAAAAGGATAAAGCGACCTTTAAGTCTGTCAAATAAAGTATTCAAGAAAATATTTGATCCTGAATTCATCGGAGATTCTGAAGGAAGAAGAGCAATAGTAAAGCATGAAGAAACCCCTGATTTTGATTTCTATAATATATACAGAATGATAT
>CAZKIC010000097.1:0-3817 GCA_964552785.1 uncultured archaeon | reverse complement strand
GCCGTCTCCTTAACATCCGGCTCTCCGGAAATCCTGAAATTCAATATCTCAGACTTCTCGGGCTACTACAACGACACAATCGTGTTTAAGATGAATGTTGTGGATTTGACGACAACAAGGTTCGAGGTTGACAAAAACAAGACAGAGGAAGGAAGTCCTGTTTATGTTTTTGTCAATACCTCGGGGAATGCCACAGCAATTAAAGAGATAAACATAACTCTTGATGACGGAACCACCCAGAACACACACATATTCTCAAATCCCTCACCGGAACAGTGCACGGGCAAAACAGAATGCTTCTTTAATCTGTCTGTTTCTTCAATAAGTCCGGGGCTTTACAATCTTTCTGTTAATGTTTCTGCAGGAGTTTTGACGCAAAACCGGACTTTGGGGAATCCTCTTAATGCCAATTACGATTTGATGGTTGAAAATATAACCCTGTGGAATATCAGTTTAACAGAAAACATAACTGATGCAGATGATTTGCAGAACTTAACTTTCAATGTGTTCTCTTCCCCTCAGAAAGTCAAGAACATCACTGTAAAACTTGTCGGAACCCTTTTCAACAATAATTTCATAACATACAACGATACATTAATGGATTGTTCTTCCAACTGTTTCTATAAATTCAATATTAGCGGGTTGAGTATAGACAAATACAATATAAGCATAGAAATAACAACAAAGGACACAAACAAACAGTACAACAACATAAAAGATATATGGGTTGAGAATCTGACAGTCTACACATACATCAGGCCTGATGTTTCAAATCCTGATGAAGTTGGTGGTACATTATTCATTTATGCGAATGCGACAGGCAACATTACTCCAATAACGGATTTCTACTACAACATTACTTATATTGACCTCGAAAAAGACAAAACAGTAAACAAAAGCCTGCAGATGTCGGAATACAGCGGAACCGATGTTTCTTCGGATTGGGAACATAACAGACCAAACTACAAAAATTATTCCTTTGAATTCCCTTATTCCGGGGCATACAACATGTCATTTTTCATAAAAGCCGCGACAAACATGTCAAAAACACTTTCTTACCCTAATTACACTTATATTGTTTTTGTGAAATACGGTACCCCTGAAATAAACATGACAAAACCAGAATATTACATACTTGAAAACCAGACATTCAACTTTACCTTAAATATCACGGCAAAAGGAGGGGATTTAATAAATCTCTCTGTCTTCCTGAACACCACAAACAACACAATAATCAACTACACGGGAGTCACTTCTCCGATATACATAGGCACATTATTAAATGGCTCCTACACATTAATAAACCGGACAATAAAAATACATGATTCATTTGGCGGTTATCCTGTCAGCACCAACATAACTTTGTCTTACAAAAAACACAACCAGACAAGAGATTACATTTACAATAACACAGAGATTATTAACCATTATGTCATTCCGTTAAGGGTGTTTATTACAAAAGAGAATCTTAATTGGTCAGACCAGTTTAATTTAGAGGTCAGAGTTGCAGGGCTGTATGAATCAAATTACGCGGATCTTAACATTGACTATAATATTACAGCAGAAATAAACAATCAGTCCCAAAGCGGATCTCTTCAGTTTCAAGATAATAAAACACAAACAACTGACTGCTTCAGTGAGATGGACACAAGAACAGACAATCTTGCGCCAAATTCAACAGCAACAACAAATAACGCAGTAAATCCAAATTACACCAAAGATCTTGATGAAGACACCTACTGGACTGGTTTCACAAATAATTATATCACTTATGAATTAGATCAACCCAAACTTATAAAACAAATTATAATAGTCGCGCAGACAATAAGCGGTGAGGCAAATCTGACAATTGAACTCAAGACAGTTTATGATAGTTCTGAAGAAACTATAAGTCCGACCAATAAGGAAACATATAAGAAGAATATCACAATAAATACGACAAAGACAAACCACACATTAGACGATATTAACGGAAAATTCAATATTATTAACATAACCATAAATAATGGTAATTCTCTAATATATGAAACCAACATCACCCCCGGAGTATATAAACAAGACTGCTATATCTATAAATCCCCTACTATCCGGGCACACAGATCCGGTATAAACAATATATATGTTAACGGTTCTGATGGCAAAAGTGGTTTTGATGGAACAAGTTCTTTCTTTGTCAATTACGGAACATTAAATTTAGACAATACAATCCAGTCATTTTTTGTGGGGGAAACTAAGAATTATAGTGTGTCTTTGAATGCTACAGGAGGTGATGTTGAAGACATAAATATATCGTTGATAATAGACGACACTTCTGTCATAGACCTAAACGGAACCGAAACCCAAACAAAGCATCTTGATTATGTTTTGGCAAGCAACACTCAAAAAGTAAACTGGCTTTTGAATGTTACTGCAACAAATGATGCTCAAACCTATGCCAATATAAGCTACAACACCACATCTCAAAAGAACAAGATCTCTCCATACAGAACTATAAATGTGTATCTTGATGATCTAAATCCTCCAAATATCACAGATTATGGCATCAAATACAATGTTGTAAATATATACAGCTCTTTCAATATAACTGTTAATGTATCAGAAGATATAAGATTAAATAATGTTACTGTTTCTGTCAGATCTCCAACAGGATATATATTCAATAGCACAAATAGTAATCCGACACCTGTTTCTGGAACAAATATACCTATAGATGTAACCATAAGCCCAAATTATCTAAATGACACATCCGGCAATTATACAATAACAGATATTTATGTTGGAGACACGAAGAATATAAATCACACAGCAACAGAAATCAACTTCACATTGACAACCAAGTATACATTAAATCTAACCAACAATTATACAATATACAACAGAGGAGAAACTCTCAATATAACTCTGTTAGATATAAACAAACATCCTGTTTCTGGGGCCAATTGGACCGTCATACTATATGAAGGTGTATACAACAGAACACTAACAAAAGAATCTAATTATACAGAGGAAAATGGAACATACTTGGGAGATGCGGCAAAAATAATCTGGAATGAATCTAATGGATCATTAACAAAAAGTTATTTTGAATACCAATTGCCTGCTGAACAGAATATATCCAATTACACCATAGAGGTTTTTGTCAATAAATCAGGAAATAATGATTCATTTAATCACAGCTTCAATGTATCTGACACACTGAAATACTCAATAATATTGCCTTATGACATAAATTCAGTAAAAGAAAACTCAAAATATTCTGTTCTCTTTCAGTTGTTGAGCGTCAGAGGTGACAAATATGAAGTTACAAATGTAGATTGGGGTAGTGCTTTAAAAACAGTAGAATGTTATAACTCAAACTTAAGTTTTGTAAATAGAACACTCTACTATGGAACCATTACAGACCAAGGAAAACAATACGAAGACGCACTTTATCTTTTCTATACAGATTCAAATGCTTGTATCTCTCCTTCAGGAGAAGGTAAACACTTCAATATAACTCTTTTTGTGAACGACTCGTACTTTAATCATATAAAAGAGCCAATCAAGTTGAGAACGACCGTCACCACAGCAATAAGTGAAGGCTCAACAACCCAGACAGTAACACAAACAACCGGAGGCAGTGTTAAATACATTTACAACGGAACAAATGAAACCCAATACATATATATCGGCTCCAATATATCCGAACAGGAAATATTTACAATGAATCTGAGTATGCCAGTAATAGATGATATGAAGCAGGGAGACAACAGAAGTGTTATTTTGGGTATAAGCAATAAAGGTGTCAAGGAATATGATGTTGAACTAAATATATCTG
>CAZKIC010000096.1:0-3826 GCA_964552785.1 uncultured archaeon | reverse complement strand
CTTTTATTTTTTCCTATACTGCTTCTTTTATTATAAGTTCTGTATACATTTCTTCAAGTCTTGGTGTTTCTTTTAGTCTTTCGTAGAACTCTTTTATATAGCCTTTTTTGTTCAATTCACGGTCTTGTTCCAATATATTTGTTATAACTTTCCTGTTTGTGTCATTCATTTCTTCGTAGCACATAAGTTTTGCTAGAACATCTACATCATATATTCTTAATATGTTAGAAAGGGCAATAACTTCATCATATAATGACTCGGTCGTGCTTGGAAGAAACACGTCATATATGTTGTCGGAACCAAGCCTTACAGGTATTTTTCTTTCTATCATGTCTAATATTCTTGCTATACTGTTGTATGTTGGTGTGGTTTTGTGTCTTGGCTGTCTCATTGATATAGCGGCAGTCGGACAACAAATCACCCCAATGTTGTGTTCCTTTAATCCATTCAACATTCTTTTGAATCTTTTTTCTCTGTATGTTGAAGGAGATATTACATGGACTGCCCAAACCATTGGCTCATTGTCTTCCGATTCCGGACCACCCAACCATTTTACCGCTTCTATAAGTGTTTCTGTTCCATTTTCTTCAGGATTGTTTGCCTGGTCTACATGCAAATGTATTGGTTTTTCTAATTCTTTGGCTAATTCTAAAACTCTTTTGAAATGTTCTTCAAAACCTATATGTCCTTCTAAAACATCTCTTTCCGGCAAAGTTCCAAGAAAGTCGGCCATTTTCGCGGCTTCTTTGTACAGTTCCCACCTTTCAGGTTCGGAATCTTTGAAACCGAAAGGGTTGTATGCCCCCACCCTAAAATCTATTTTTTCCTTTAATTCTTTTTTTACCTCTAATGCGGTTTCTAATGCAGTTAGACCAACACAGTCAGCAGACACATCTATAAATGAATCGGCCCTTTTTGTTCCTATCTCAGCCATTCTTTCCAAGAAATACGTTATTCTTTGTTTAAGATCTTCTTTTTTATATGCCTGTCCTGTGTGGAGCTCTCCAGTAAGATTTTGCTTTTCTTTAAGTGTTAGTTTTGATGCTTCTATTGGGTTTTTCCCCACATGTTCTAGGTATACAGGATCTAAAGTTCCTGCACGATCCAGATGCAAATGGGCATTGAACAAGCCAGAATATCTGGCTACGGCTTCTTTAAGAAAGTCTATATATCTTTTTTCGAATCTTCTTTCATACTCCAATAAAACCCACTCTCAATTAGGTTTTTTGGGTTTTTATTTATTTTTATACTCCTCTAAAGAAATGCTTTTATAGTATAAAAAACAAATATTTCATATGTTTTTCTTTTTTGACTGTTTAGAATATATCTTGTAATTAGGCCATTGTTTCTTTGTTTTTCTTTTTTGTGTTTATTCTTTATTCTTTGCTATTTTTTCTATCTCTTTTCTGTTTTTTAAGGCAACTTTGCTCAAAGAAATCAAATTATCTTTTAAGAATGCGAGATTGTTTGTGATTTCCTCGTTAAATATATCAACCTTTTTTATTACTTCTTTTTTTAATGAATAGTAGTCTTCATCAATGACATTAATAAGAGATTCTATTTCGTGAATTTTGTTTTGTAATGACGATTCAACACTTATAATTTTTTGTTCTAAAACATCAATTTTTTTTATTATTTCATTTATCTTGTCGTTTGTTTCATTAAACATTGACTGAACATCAATTTTAGCCATATCTCTATTTATAATTTTCATTTATATATATTTATTCCACTGTATTAGGAGAAAGGCTTTTTAAGTTAAAACATAAAGTTATTGTATGGATATTCCTTTAGAGATTCAAGAATATTTTTCTTATATTGATGATTATGTAGCAAAGGCATACAAGATAGCAGAGAAAGCAAAGTCTAAAGGTATAGACCCTATAAATAAAGTAGAGATACCTGTTGCAGAAGACCTTGCAGCAAGAGTTGAGGGTTTAGTAAGTACAATGTATCCAGATCTGGCTAATTCTGGTTTAAAAGAAGATATAAGAGAGCTTGAAAAAAAATATGGCAAGAATGACGAACGTGTAGCTTTGATAGCGGGTAAGAATACAGCAGAGAACAAATATCATAAATTTGAAAGTTTGGAAGAACGTGTTGATGTTGGTTTAAGGGTTGCTGTTGCTTATTTAACTCTGGGTGTTGTCACTGCGCCTTTAGAAGGTATAGCCAAAACAGCAATAAGGAAAAATCCTGATGGTACTGAATATGTTGCAGTTTATTATGCAGGACCGATAAGAAGTGCAGGAGGGACGGCTTCTGCTATATCTGTGCTTGCTGCAGATTTTATAAGGATTTCTCTTGGTTTGTCGCCCTATAAACCAACAGAAGATGAAATAAACAGGTACTACACAGAAGTTGAGGATTATTACACAAGAGTTACAGCTAAACAATATCATCCAACAAAAGAGGAAATAGATTTAATAATAAAAAATGTTCCTGTTGAGATTACAGGAGATCCAACAGAGGATTTAGAGGTTTCAAATTATAAGGATTTGGAAAGAGTAGAAACAAACAAAATAAGGGGAGGTATGTGTTTAGTTTTGTTGGATGGTTTGCCGCTCAAAGCAGAGAAAATTCTTAAGAGGATAAGAAAATATCCAAAATCATTCAAATTAGAACATTGGAAATGGCTTGATGATTTTATAGCATTAAAGAAGAAGATTAATGCTATAAGTAAGAGTGAGGCCCAAGAGAATGTCAGGTATACTCCAAGCAAAAAGTATTTGTCAAAGATAATTGCGGGAAGGCCGGTTTTTTCTTTTCCTTATACTCCTGGTGGTTTTAGGTTGAGATATGGCCGTTCACGGACAGGAGGATTGGCGTCTACATCTATTCATCCTCTAACCATGCACTTGTTAGAGTTTATTGCTTTAGGCACCCAGTTAGCTATTGAGGCGCCAGGTAAAGCAACTGTTGCCACACCATGCGATTCTTTAGAGGGGCCAGTTGTTTTGTTGAAGTCAGGAGAAGTATTAGAGATTGAAAGTAAGGAACAATTATCTGAGATAAAGAAAGAAATAAAAGAGATTCTTTATTTAGGGGATATATTAATTCCTTTCGGTGAGTTTGTTTCAAACGGACATGTTCTTCTACCTGCTTCCTATACAGAAGAGTGGTGGGAGCAGGAACTGGAACTAAAGGACAAATCAACTTATGAGAGGTTTAAAGGGAAAATCCCTTCTATAGATGAAGCATTAGATATTTCTAAAAAACACAATATTCCTTTGCATCCTTTTTATAATTTCTTTTGGCACGATTTAACCAAGGACGAGATTTTTGATTTTTTCAATATGATAAAGGACAGTAAAGGAATTATAAATACAGAAACAGATGAGGATTACAAATATATTAAGAAGATCTTGGAGACTATTTGTGCGCCACATAAAGTTGAAAATAAAAAAATAATATTAAAAGGGAAAAGCCTTATTATCCCGAAACTAATTAAGCAAGGGTCTTTGGAAAAAGCAAAAGGAAAAGAAACTATGGATTTTTTGAATGAAATTTCTGTTGTGAATATACGTGAAAAAGGGCTTCATAGAATAGGAATGAAAATGGGTAGACCAGAGAAAGCCGAGAGAAGATTGATGAAAGGACGGCCACAGGTGTTATTTCCTTGCGGCGAGGAAGGAGGGAAGATGAGAAATCTTATGAAATCTTATGAACATGGTTTTTTAAATGCAGAAGTTAGTGTTTATCTTTGCAAATCCTGTGGCAAGGAGTCTTTTACACCAACATGTATGTATTGTAATTCTGCTACAGAGAGAAAAAAGTTCTGTAGAAGTTGCGGGGTGATGACTGAGCGAGATGAACATTGCAACAG
>CAZKIC010000095.1:0-3856 GCA_964552785.1 uncultured archaeon | reverse complement strand
GAATACCACTTTATCTCAATATTATGAATGAGAAAGGCGATGTTTTTAAACTAATAGAAAATAAGATTGTGAAAAAGAATGAATTTTTGAATATAGAGGCAGAATTTCTTTTAAAAGAAGAGTTCCGGACCCCTCATCTGTATTTCTCTATAATGAAAGCTCTTGCTATTGGAAAAAACAAACCCAATGAAATCGCTACATATATAAACGAGCCAGTTACTTCATTACCGAAGTATTTGGAAACTCTGGAAAGATTGAATTATGTGAAAAGGTTCTTCTCATTATTTGATAACCCGTTGAAGTCAAAAAAATCATTATATTATCTCTCTGATCCGTATATGCAATTTTGGTTTAGGTTTATTTATCCAAATAAATCATATATAGAGCAGGAAAACTACAAGTATGTTATGAATCAAATAAAAAGAGAATTTAATTTGTTCATTTCAAGAATCTTTGAAAGTATTGCTATGGAGTTTCTGATTTATAAAAAGATTATGGATTTTGATAAAATCGGAAATGTGTGGGGTATAATACCCTACGCCAAAAAAGGCAGAACTACCTACGAAATTGATGTCTTGGGAATAAACGAGAACACAAAAGAAATGATTGCAGTAGAGGTTAAATGGAAGGATTTAGGACTGAAAGAAGTCAAAGAGATTATAGAAGAGCTTAAAGAAAAGGTCAGGTATGTGGATTGGTTTAACAATGAAAGAAAGGAAAGATTGGGGATATTCGCTAAAAAGATAAACAAAAGAGCAAAGGAATGGTTAAAGGAGAACGGATACATGTGTTGGGATTTACAATTTCTTGAAAAAGAAATTGGAAAGCTTCGATTTAAACAACAGAATTGAAGATGATTTACAATTTCTTGAAAAAGAAATTGGAAAGCTTCGAACTGACAATAAAACAGAAGTGAGATGAATTGAAAGGCATTCAGAAAGAGTATACTCCTTATATATTTAACTCAAACAACATATATACAATAATCTCCTGTTCATTCTAACAAAGATTCCCAAACTTACGGAATATCTGTTATGTTGGTTAATTCCTCAATTCGGAAATGTCTTCCTTCTTATTGTAGCAACCATTTCCAAACAGGCATAACCTTTATCTTAAACCCTTTCTCTTCAAACTCATCCTCTTCATCCTCTGTCAGTATCAGCCCTTCCTTCAATCTATAGCTCTTGAGAACATCTATCAATCCTTCAATTTCCCGTTTTCTGGTTTTCTGGTCAATTAATGTTAGTGTTACCTGTATCGCCTGCACCACATTCAGTCCTTCCTTAATCACGAAATCACACTCTTTTCTTTCTCTGTAATAATATATCTCTTTCCCGCGTCTTTTTAGTTCCAAAAACACCAAATTTTCCAAAAGACGGCCTTTGTCTTCATTAAATTTAAAACCCAAATGTGTCGAGAAACCCGTGTCTATGCAATAAATCTTCTTAACAGAAGTGTATTGCTTTTTCAGGGATTTTGAAATCTTTTTGAGTTCAAACAACAAATAAACCCTGCTTAAATAACTGATATACTCTGCAATTGTTGTATCTGAAGAACCCAAAACTTTGGCCACCTTATTATAGCTGAATTCTCTCGCGATATTAGTGATTGCGTACATAGCAACTTTTTCGATTGTGTGTACATCCCTTATTGAAAATCTGGGAACAACATCTTTGAAAATTATTGTGGATAAATAACCACTTAATAATTCTTTAATTACATATTTGTCTGTTTTTGAAGCAATTTCCGGCATTGACCCGTTCTCAATATATAATGAGAAGAGTCTTCTTATTATGTGTCTGTTCAAATGAATTTCCTGTTCCGAAGCAAAATTAACACCCTTTAGTTTCAGAACCTCCCTGAAACTAAAAGGAAAATTCTTAATCTCGATTATCCTTCCTGACAGAAGTGTAGAGAATTCAGAAGACAATAAGTCTGCATTCGACCCTGTTATGATAAATTTTATCTTTCCTTTATTCATATCGTATTTGTTTTTAACCCAGACTTCCCAATCTTTTAAGAATTGAACTTCATCGAGAAGAATAAAAATTTTTCCTTTTGGGCTCACAATCCTTAAATAATCGTCAAAGATTTTGTCAAGAATGGTGAGATCGTCTCTATAATTCACTAACTCGGGTGTTTCAAGATTTAATAGAAGTATGCTCTCCTTCGGGATTTTTCGTGCTGTTAGTTTTTGTATTATTTGTCTTAATAAGTACGATTTTCCAGACCTTCTTACACCACTTATTGCAATTATTTGATCTATGTCTAGCAGCTTCTCTACTCTTGATAATAGTTCCCGCTCAACACCAGTATCATATTCTTTTTTTGTCCAGTGAATGTTCTGCTCATAGAGTATTTTTTCAAACATATTAGTTTAATGGTTTTAAAAATATATAAAAGTTCTGTTCATATACAGAGTTATTTTAATATTTTTCTGTTTATAAACGGAGAAATGTATTATTACCTGTTTTATTTATATTTATGTATTCTGCAGAATTTGAAAATGTCTTTCTATCTTATTGAAGCAACCATTTCCATATCGGCTTAACCTTTATCATAAACCCTTTCTCCTCAAACTCATCCTCTTCATCTTCTGTCAATATCAACCCTTCCTTCAAATCATATGTTTTCAAAGCATCAATCAAACCCGAAACTTCCCTTTTTCTTGTGTCGTAATCCTCCAAAGAAGCGACAACCTGTATAGCCTCAACAATGTCCATTCCCTCGCGAATAACAAAATCGCATTCTTTTCCGGTTCCTCCATAATAGTGGGAGGTTCGCAAGGGGGCGTGGCCCTTGCCTTTGTGATAGAACACTTCCTTGCCTCTCCTTTTCAACTCAATAAACACCAGGTTTTCAAGCATTCTTCCCTTGTCTTCCGAAAACTTAAAAGACACAGAATTCGCCAAACCAGTGTCTATGCAGTAAATCTTTTTCGGGTTTACTAATTGCTTCTTGAAAGAATAAGAAAACATTGGAACAAGGAATACAAACTGTATGTCCTGAAGATAACCCAGATATTCTGATATCGTGTCTCTGCTAACATAAAAACTGTTTTTAACAAAATTAAAATATGAATTCACAGAAAACTCTTTGGCTATATTTGTAGACAAATGTTTTATCAGATTCTTCAGTAATTCGAGATTCTTTATCTTATATCTCTCAATCACATCTTTATACACTATCAGGTCTATATATGTATTCAATACCCTGTACTTTAATTCCTCATTAACTATTTCCGGAAACCCGCCATAAATCATGTAATTACGAAACTCATGCAATACTCTATGTCTGTTCCTTATTAGTTCAACCTCGTCTTTAATATCTATATTCTTAAATTTAAGATATTCCTTAAAAGACAAAGGAAACACATTTATAGGCAATGATCTCCCTCTTAACTCTGTAGCAATTTCCTTGCTAAGCATTTTAGAAGAAGAACCGGTAACATAAATTTTGTATTTCTTGGTTTCATACAGTCTTTTTACAAACAAACTCCAGTTGTCTATATTTTGAATCTCGTCAAAAAAATAAATACACTTTCTTATCTTTGTTGTCAGGATAAAGTTCGTAATACGCCTCAATCAAGTTATCCAATAAATTTTTGCCTTCAACATATAACCTTTCATCATCAAAATTAATATAAAGAATCTTATCTTTGCTTATTTTCTTTCTGAGTTTTTGAATAATTTCAAACAATATGTAAGATTTGCCAACTCTTCTTAAACCTATCAAAGATATTATTTTTTCAGTATTTGGTATAACTATGTTTCTCTCAATCAGATTAACTTCCAAATCCTGACCGTCAACAATTATTTTCTTAAGAATCTCTTTCATATTGTATTATATATAAGGC
>CAZKIC010000094.1:0-3856 GCA_964552785.1 uncultured archaeon | reverse complement strand
ATTGGTTATTTTGGGTGAAGATGCTGGTTAAGTTGGTGAACATTCGGAGATACTGATGTTGAGAAGTCTTTTGTGGATTTTTTCATTTGATGCAGCTAAAATATCTCCATTTTTGTTTTTTCTCCAATCATTTCCGTCCCAATCTGTTATTTTTCCTCCGGCTTCTTCTAATATAATGCATCCTGGTTTGAAGTCCATAATCTTTATTCCTTTTGCTATGAATCCATCTAATCTCCCTGATGCTACATATACCAGCTCAAGGTCTGCGGATCCAAATTTCCTGATTTCTTTTGATTCAATCTTGAGAATGCTCATAATTTTAAGGATTTTATTTTTCTCCTCTTTTCCTTTTCCGTGGCATGTTCCGAAATAAGCTTTTTCAAATAAATTTTCTTTGGTTTTTATTCTTTTTTGATTAAGGAATGCACCCTCGCCTTTAACTGCATAATACAATTCATCGGTTATCGGTTGATATACTACACCCATTATTACTTCATTATTTTTTTCCAATGCTATTGCTACATTAAAGAATGGTATTTTTTTAGAAAAATTAGTGGTTCCGTCTAAAGGATCTATAATCCACCTAAATTCTGATTTTTTTCCCATAGCTCCTGTTTCTTCAGATATTATTGAATGCTCGGGAAAATTCTCTTTTATTATCTTGATTATTGCTTTTTCTGATTCAATATCTGCTGTTGTAACAATACTGGTGTCTTCTTTTTCTTCGATCTTGAAAGAACCAAAGAAGTATTCTTTTATTATTTTTCCAGCTTCTAATGCGGCTTTTTTTGCTGTGTTTAATTCTTTTTCGTACATATTGTTATTTTTGTATTAATCATTATATACTTTATTGAACAATTTTATTTATGGTTTCAAGGAAGTCTGTTGAGTTAAAAAGATTAAAAAAAATTGTTTCTGTTTTAGAGTCTCATGAAAGTGGTTTGTGGTTGAGGGAGATAGCGAGACAGACAAACTTACATGTGGAGACTGTTAAAAGGATTATAACCAAACACACATTAATCTTTGACGAATATGCGGATTTTACCCAGTACAATATTAAACTCAAGCTGGTTAGATTGAAACCAAATTACAAGTTTGTTTTTGACAAAGTTGTCGGGTGATTTACTTCTTTAATCCCCATTTATCTATCGCTCTCCTGAGTTCTTTGTGTTCCTCTATGGCTTGTTTTATAGGAATTTTGTTTACATACGCCTCTGTTATTTGCCTTAAAGCTTTGGCTCCTGCTTCTGTTCCGTCTGGATGTCCATGACATCCTCCGCCTGCCTGAGCCACTATGTTCAAACCCATTGAATCGAATAATTTGGGAAGAGCACCGGGATACAAACCACCAGAAGCTACTGCCAATGTTGGTTTAATGTTGTACCATTTTTGCTCCAGAACATGAGAACCTTTCTTAATGAATTGTTCCTCTATTTCGTCCTCTATTTCCAATACTTCGTCTTTTGAACCTTCCATTTTTCCTACATTGGCGGTTCCTATATGGAGAGTGTCCATACCTAACAATCTTGCTATCTTGGCTATTGTGAGCATTGTTATTCCATGTTCTTTGTTTTTTGTTACTGCTGCGTGTCCGGCTCTGTGGGCGTGCAGAATCAGTCCCAGATCCAACTCTCTGAGGTATTCTATTGCAGAGAATCCTGTTGTTAATATGTCAACCATTACAATTTCACCGCCGTGGGCTTTAACATATTCTGCTCTTTCTATCATTTTATCCATTTTTGCTGTTATGTTTGCCAGATACAGCTTTTTTTCTCCTGTCTCTGATTCTGCTCTGTCTTTTAATTCTAATGTTTTTGTTATACGGTCTTCGAAATTGTTGAAAGTCATTGATGAGAGATTTTCATCATCTTTTACTATATCCAGTCCTCCTCTCCACGCCTTGTAAGCCACATTTGCGTGCTCTTTCTCATTCAAACCAACTTTCGGTTTTACAATTGTTCCTAAAAATGGTCTTGATTTGTTTTTTGTCAATTTTCTTATACCTTCGATTCCGTAAGCAGGGCCTTTAAAAGAATCAACCAATTGCTTTGGAAATTCTATGTCTAATAATCTTAAGTTTTTAGCTATCTTCATTCCGAATACATTTCCGGCCACGCTTGATAATATTTGAGGCATGTTGTTTTTCTCAAAAAGGTCTAAGGGGTATGCTATTTTTATTGTTTTTGTTTTTTTGTTTAATTCGTAAACATGCGGCTTTAATCTCTTAGCTATTGAGGGTTTCATTGTTGAGATAGATGTCCAAGTTCCTATAGAACTTTCAGCGGCAACATTTTCTGCTGCTTCTTTGAAAGAAATCCCGTTTGGCTCTAATCTGTAGTAAGCTATAAGTTCACTTGATTTTGGCTTGTATTTTTCGTCCACATACTCTAATTGTTGTTTTGTCATTAAGAAACCCCCTTTATTTATTATAGCATATAGTTAGGTCTTTTGTAAATATATAGGTTTGCTTTGTGGTTTTATTGAACAAATTTCAGGAGAAAAAAATAGTCAAAAGATTGTCAGATTATACAGATTCAGTCTCTCTGTTTTCTTTTTTATATTTTATGGTTTCTTCGTAATCTTCTAAGTTAAAGCATATCTGTCCGTTCAAAAATGTTTTTCCTTCGTTTTGCTGGGTTCTTATTATTTCTATAAGTTTCTGCGCTTCTTCAAACAGGCCATACTTTATAGCCAGTGCAATGATATTATCGGTTTCATCATGAGAATCCAAATATTCTATACTTTCATTTTCTATATCTTTTATTGTCTGTATTAATGCTTTTCTGTATGCGATCTTTGGCTTCACACCATAAAAAACTTCTAAATATGCTTGTTGCATGTGGCTGAATCCGTGGAATATGTTCTTGTATTTTCCTTCTTCAAAGTTTTCTATACATTTTTTCAATAATTCTTTTTTTTCTTCTTTAAACCCATACACCCCTAAGAGTTCAACAAATTCTTTATGTTCTATGATTTCGACATCTTTATCTAACATATATTTATAGACCTTACGTATCATCTCTTCCGGAACAGGATAGAAATTTTTCATAAGTTCGTAAATGAACAAATTTACTTCTTCTATGTCTTCTATTTTATTGAGTTCTTTTTTAATCAGATATTCCTGTTCTCTTAGTAGTCTTTGGTATTGGTGGTTGTTTTCAATAGCGTAATTTGCAGGATTATAGAAATCCAGTTTTTCCTTTAATTCCTCTAATTTTGAACGGGTGTTTACTTCCACGATTTCATCCATTCTATTATATATTATACGAAATTAGTGTGTAAATATTTAAAATATTTGGCGAATTTTCTGAAAATTATCAGGTAATTATGAATTTTTCTTCATATCCTTTCTTTTTATATCTCCTTTGTTTCTTTTCCTCGGGATTTGATCCCCTTCTTTCAGAGTATATATTAATTATCATATAGTAATAACATATCTTAAATTATTTAAATATATCTTGTTGTGTTAATATTACAGAATTAGTGAGTTATTGTATTAATCCTCTAAATCCTTAAAAACTATATCTCCTTTTATGCCTTTTTCTTCTGCTATTCTCGTGTATGTTTTTGTTGTTTTTTCTTTTGTTTCAAAACCGAGCATTTTTATAACTGCGTCTATTTCATTTTCATTTTCTGCTTCTATCTCTACAAATCTGCCAAAAGGGAGCTCATCCATTTCAATCTTGACATTATCGACGATCCATGTTTCTCTGTACTTTTCATAAACTCTGGCTCTCTTAAAACCCAGATTTTCAAGTATCTTTTCTGCTTCATCAAAAGAGCTGACTTTTATTTCATATTCTTCTCTTGACTTATATTTGTCTTTTCCTTTTGGACCCTTAAAAGTCAATATATT
>CAZKIC010000093.1:0-3870 GCA_964552785.1 uncultured archaeon | reverse complement strand
GCAGAGTCATAAGTGCTGGCAGTAACTCTCTCGTACAATTCTGCCGCATTTATTGCATTTGCCAAAAATATTACTCCTAAAAAAATTGCTATCCATAATTTCAGATTTTTCATGTTAACGCACCTTCTTTTCTCTTAACTCCATCATATTAAAATAAAAAATAGATTTAGATTATTGAGTTCCTGTACCACCTTCTCCCGGGATCCCTCCTTCTGGTGGGTTAGCGGAAACAGTACCTTCTGTAGTACAGACTCTTGAACTAGAACCGTCTTCACATTCTACAACAATACATTGTTCATTCCCCTCTGTTTCTGTGTATGTTGTACAGCTTAGACCGTCTTTGCCTTCTTCTCCCGGAGGTCCTTGTTGTCCGGGCAGTCCTTGAGCACCATCTTCACCATCTTTTCCAGGATCTCCTTTGAGTTTGTCTTTTCTGTATTTTTCATATACTGGATGCAATGCTCCTGCACCGGCACTATCTGTACTTATCTCAATAAGTGTTTTTAGACCCCAGTTTTCTCCGATTTTTTCTGTTGAAGCAACAATGTTGTTTGTTCCTTCTTCTCTATATACATTAGTAAATCTCTCATCCAGACCAACAATTATTTCTGCCGGATTTCCATTTCCGTCTGTATAATTTAATATCCTTATAGTTCCGTTTCTTAATTGCATTCCTTTAGCCAAAGGAAGCTGTTCTGATGCATATCTATATGTTTCAAACAAATTGCTTGCTGCTTCGTATCCGTTTTCTGAGCTTATTTTTACTCCAGGATATAATGAGACTTCCATTTCTCCTATGTTGCTTGTGTTTAAAGCGTCATTTGCCAGTGTTGCGACTGTTCCTTTGACTGCGTATATTGCCGCTATACCTCCGCCAAGTTCAAAAGAACCAGTTGCTATACCTACCTGGGCTCCTGCTTTAAGAGCCAACTTCCAAGCATCAAGATACTTTAAGAAGTCTTCATGTTTTTCAGTAAAAACAAGAGGTTCTCCACATTCCGGGTTGATTACGATAACTTCTGTTATTTTTTCGTTCATTTTTTCGTCAAGACTTCTCTTTTGTCCGTACAATGTACACTGGGTTTCTTCAGGAGTTGAGTCATAATCAGAGCTGTGGTATCTTAGAACAGGAATTACGACTATGTCTGTTGATGTTTTTCCTATGACGGGTGTTTTTTCTAAATATTTAGCAACTTCCATAAATTTTCCGGTCAGTCTTTTGTTTGCTTCTTCCCCTCTTGTAGGAAGCCCATAAACTTTCAGTTCGTTATCAGAAGGAAATCTTGTGCTTTCTCCTTCAGGACCATATACATCAATACTTCTTAGTCCGCTGGGCAGAGTGTATTTTCCTTCCTTTGCTCCTTTCTTTAGTTCAGCATAAACATCTTTTAATTTTGGATTGGCTGCATTCGGATTCTCCGCAACCTTTTTCTTTCTGCTTTCCACATATTCTATGTTCTGCTGTCCGTTTCTTAATGCTTCGTCCATTCTTACTTCGTGTCTTACACCAACACAACCTGTAAGAGTTGATGCTGCCAAGTATGCTCCCAGCACAACTCCAGCGACTTTTCCAAAATACCTGTTGCTCATAATATCAACCTCTTATAATTATTAATTAATCATGATTTATCATGACTTTGCAGTGCTTAATGAATATCCTCCTTCTGTTTTTTTCAATCCGATACCACGACTGTAAAAATCTTCTTCCTTTTCATCGAATATAGAAGGACAGTTCTCCTCTGAGTTGCTGTTTCGGGCAGTTCTTAATGCATAGACACCATTAGACTCAACTATTCCAATCTTGCAGTCTCCATTTCTTTCAACATCATTATCTTGCATTCTTCCCAAAAATCCTCCATACATATTATGATTCTGTTGCCTGATTTCGCCAAAATTTATATCTCCATACACTTTTGGTTTTTGTCTTGCTTTCTCTTCTCTTATTCTTGCTAATTCCGCTTTCTTTCTGGCAATTTCTTCAATCTCTTTTTGTTTTTTCTTTTTTCTGATCTTCTCAATACCTTTCTTTATCAATCCTTTCAATCGTGATTTCTTCTCCTGTTTTACAGTCTGCTTTGTCTCTTCAACAACAGAGGGATGAAGATTTGGAATCGGTTTGTCTGCATTCGGTCCTTTGAATGACGCAAGTACCTGGCTATTCCCGTCTGCATTATCTCTTGCAACACAGTAGAACAGATTTTCTTTGAAATTCTCAGGCAATTTTGTTCTCTCCAGATTACCTTCAACTATTTTCTCTCCTTTATTATTAACACAGAAGAATGATCCTTTCTCTCCGTCATAGGAGTCATATTCTCTTAATTTTTTGCCAGGATATAGCAAGTTTCTTTCTTGATCCCATATCCAGTTTTTAGATGCTTCTTTCAATGTTGTTTTTTTCTTTTCATCTTTTTTGTCTGTTTTTTTCTCTGTCTCTTTAATGCTTGTTTTCAAGGCTTGGGTTTGTTGAGTGGTTTTAACATCGGGAGTTTTTTGTTGAACATTCGTGCCTGGATTGCCTGCCAACAGGAATGTTGAAAGCAAAACACTTCCAAAAAATGCTGTTGCAGGTCTTAACACACCATTTAAACCGTATTTCTCTTTATTTTTTTCTTTTTTAAGTACAGGTTTTCCGTTTAGTGTACCTTTCTCGATTATCTCCCTTATCTCATTCTTGTAAGGATCATCGGAATAAGAGTCTACAGTAACTTTGTATATATCCTGGAATGTTTTTCCCAGGAAAGAGGACATTATATTTTTTGTTGAGGGGTTCTTCTTCAGAACCTTTAGAACTTCTTTGTTCAAGGATTTAGGATCATATTTTGCAAGCATACATAAATATACCAGCTTTAAGTCTTCATTGTTGTTGGTTAAACCAGGCAATTTGTTTATTTTATGGTATGATTCTGTATTTTCAGCATAACTTCTCAGAGTTTCTAAGAATCTGTCATTTGTTACATGATTACTATATTCCACTTCTTTTCTATCTTCCTGTTTCTCTGATACGACTTCTTTGTATATAGATTCTGTAATGTTCTCTGTCATTCTTTTTACTGGGTTATTATCTTTCCTTTCTAAATATTTATTGAAGTGGATGTTTGTTTCTTTGATGCCTTCAAAATAACCATAAGCGAAACTCTTTAATTCAGGGTTGTCTGTTTTTTCCAAAATTGAGTTGATTCTTTTTGCTCTCTCTCCCCACTTGTATTTTTTGTTGGAAGCTATGTCCACAACCTGAGAATATAGTTCCTGATCGGATTCAATATTTCTTTTTAATTTGCCTTCGAGTTCTTCTAATTTCCGGACTACTTCCTGGCCATAACTAGTCAATAGATCAAAATCACTTTCCATATACCTCTTGAGATAACTTCTTTTAGCAAATTCAAGCTGTCCCAGAATGTAGTTTATTTTGTTTTTGTCTTCAGAATTAATTGCATCGTTTGCGTATCTTGATAAAGTGTCAAGTCTTTCAGTCCAGAGTGTTCCATCTCTTCTTTGGACGGTGTTCCTGATTTCTTTATACGATTCATCTAAAATATCTTTAGTCATGCTAATCCACCTTTGGGTGTTTTGTGTCAATTATGGTTATACGTACAAATTATACGAATAAGATATATTTTATATACCGAAACATTTTTAAATGAATCGTTTGTTTTGACTAGAAAGTTACAATCAGATATTTCTACTACCTAATGTATGCTTAGTTTTTTAAAAGTTAATGAGAAAGTTAACAATTGTTAATACGCCTTTCTTTCTTTTTGTAAAAAGAAATAAACCCGTGGGAAAGAAAGAAAAACAGATAGCCTTTTTGTAAAAAGAAAGAAACTCCTTTCACAAGGTTCAAGGCTTTCCAACTCATGAGAGTTGTAAACC
>CAZKIC010000092.1:0-3882 GCA_964552785.1 uncultured archaeon | reverse complement strand
GCGAAAATTGCGAAGGCGTTGAATATAACATTAGATGATTTAATAAATTCAAAATAAAAACTATGAACTATTGGTTAAAATTAAGTATTGAATACGCTAACCAAAGAAGTTATTTGGATGATTTATTTCAAGTATATCCAACTATACCCGAGGGTATCAGAGACATAGATGAAAATATTTGGGAAGAAGTAGAACAAGCTTTTAAAAACAAAGACAATATTGGACTGTTAAAGAGCCTTCTTAAGCTCGACCTTTTCCCAATAAAAGATTCTTATGTAGCTTATCTAAAGAGAGATCCGTCTGCAATCGAAAGAAACCCAGCCACAGTAAACCGACTTTGCGGAAGACTTTATGAAATGGGTCTCGACAATATTTTTAAGCGTTGTTCTGAGCCTAAAGAAACGAACAGACAAATAGGCCCTTTATTTAGGCGATGGCTTAACAGAAAATCTTTAGGTATTCAACCTGTTAAATTAGAAGAATTTTTAAAAACAAAAGAAAATGCCATATTAGATGGAAGTGATGCGGAGATGAAAAGTTTTGCTCAAGAGCATTTAAATTACAACAGAAACAAAGGGCTAGATTTTATTGCTAGATTTAATGGTAAATACATTATTGGTGAAGCTAAATTTTTAACAGACTTTGGTGGCCATCAAAATGCCCAATTCAATGATGCAATAGAAACACTGAAGTTGAAAGGCATCAAGGCTATTACTATAGCCATATTAGATGGAGTTTTATATATCAAGGGGAATAACAAAATGTATCGTGAAATAACGACAACTTTAAAAGACTACAATATCATGAGCAGTTTGGTTTTAAGAGATTTTTTATACCAAGTTTAATTTATTTAGGACTATGATACTGACTTATAAAAACAAAAAAAAAGAAATAGATATAATTAATAACACCAAGAAAGCCAAACTGGTTTATGTTGCTGGACAAAAGGGATCAAGAAACAAACTAATTCAGGGTAATAATCTTGAGGTATTAAAAACTCTTTTAGAAGATTACAACCTTAAGGGGAAAATAGACCTTGTTTACATAGATCCTCCATTTGCTACAAACGGAGATTTTAAGATAAGCGATGATAGAGCTAATACCGTGAGCAAAAGTTCCTCTGATGAGGTCGCATATAGCGATACCCTAACAGGTAGCGATTATCTGGAATTTTTAAGAGAGCGTTTGATTCTATTAAGAGAATTGATGTCTAAAAGAGCCTCTATATATCTTCATATTGATTATAAGATTGGTCATTATGTGAAGGTTATAATGGATGAAGTTTTTGGGATTGAAAATTTCCGTAACGATATCACACGCATTAAATGTAATCCTAAAAATTTTCAAAGAAAGGCTTATGGCAATATAAAAGATTTAATACTTTTTTATTCTAAAACAAAAAACCCAACTTGGAATGATCCGAGAGTTCCTTTTACTGAAGAAGATATACGAAGATTGTTCACAAAAGTTGATAAAGATGGAAGAAGGTATACAACAGTCCCCTTACATGCCCCGGGTGAAACATTAAATGGTAAAACTGGACAAGAGTGGAGAGGAATAAAACCACCAAAGGGAAGACATTGGAGAAGCGATCCTGAAGTCTTAGACGAATTAGATAAGCAAGGTTTAATAGAGTGGTCGGAGACTGGGGTGCCAAGAAAAAAAATTTATGCTGATGAACAAAAAGGGAAAAAAATGCAGGATATATGGGAATTTAAAGATCCTCAATATCCTTTGTATCCTACAGAGAAAAACTTAGATTTGTTGAAGACTATTATAAAAGCTTCCTCAAATGAGGGTGATCTTGTACTTGACTGTTTCTGTGGGTCCGGGACAACTTTGGTTGCCGCACAAGAATTAAATAGGAATTGGATCGGCATTGATCAATCAGAACATGCCATAAAAGTAACAAAGAAAAGGCTGTCTAAGATACAGAAAGATCTGTTCTCTGCGGATGTAGAATATGAATTCTTAATTCAAAAACATTAGTTTAAGTTATGAATATTCAAAAACAATTTGAACAATTTTATGAAAATATAAAACTTACATCTTCACAAAGAGAAGATGCAAAGAAAAAATATAATGGAGTATGTAAAAAACTACACGATCATTATTATCCTGATACTGAATACAATGGAAGCACGAAATTATTAATTGGATCTTATGGAAAACGCACGAATATCAGGCCCCCCAGAGATGTAGATGTTTTATTTATTATGCCTGATGATAAATTTGATCAATATGATGATAATGAATCAAACGGTCAATCTCAATTATTGCAAGACATAAAGAAGATTCTTAGTGAAAAATATTCTACTACAGAGAAAATCAAGGGTTGGGGCAAGATTGTATTAGTTCAATTCGCAGACGGCACCCACAACATAGAATTGCTCCCAGCTTGGGAAAAAGAAAATGGTAAGTTTATTATCCCCAACACTGAAAATGGTGGATTTTGGGAAACATGGGATCCAAGAACTGAGATAAAGAAAATTAATGATTCGGATAAAAAAACAAATGGTAAAACAAGAGCTTTAATTAGAATGATTAAAAAATGGTCGGAGAACTGTTCAGTAAAATTAAAATCGTTTCAAATAGAAGAAAAAGTAGTTGACTTTTTTTCTTCTAATGATTCAGATGAAGAATATTCCATTTTAGTTAGAGACTTCTTAGGGTACTTTTATGATTTGGCAGACGAGAAAGTGAAAAGCCATCTAAAGACTGCACATAATAGAGCTATTAAGGCTTGTGATTTGGAGAATGAAGATAAAATTGAAGAAGCTACTGATGAATGGAAAAAGATATTTGGCAACGATTTTCCTTCTGTAGAGGGTTCCTCAAAGAGTTATCAGGAAGACAAGCCAGTTTTAGCTGATCATTCACATTGCGAGCCGTTAAGATGGCCTTTTGAAAAGATATATAGAGTAGGTATTGATGCGTATATTTATACGGAAAATAAAGCGAAAAGATTAGGGGGTATTAATTCAGACGGAAGAGTTTTGCCACCAGGTCTTTATCTTAAATTTATTGCAAGAACAAACGCAAAAGGTATTTTTAAATATTACTGGCAGGTTGTTAATACTGGAGAAGCAGCAAAACGGAATAACGATTTAAGGGGAAAAATTTTTGAAGGTAGCCAAGTTCAATGGGAACATACTAAATATCCAGGAAAGCATTGGATTGAATGTTTTATCGTTCAAGATAATATTTGTGTTGCGAGAAGTGGTAGATTTTTTGTAAACATAAGATAACTTAATTTTTATGGATAAAGTTAACCTACAAGTAATTAGAGAATCTTTCGGAAGAGTTGCATATTCTCATAAAACACATGAGAAAGCAGCCGAAATTGAGGATAGGAATAGCAAGATAGTAAAATGGGCTAACATTATACTAACCGCGTTAACATCAGGAACTTTGATTAGTACAATTGTTACTAATCAGAATACTTTTCTTTATATAAGTGCTCTTTTATCAAGCTTAATGTTAGGTTTTACTCTTTTTCAGTTAAATTTTAATCCTGCGGAAAGAGCAGAGAAACATCGATATGTAGCAAAAGAGCTTTGGTACATAAGAGAAAAATACATTAATCTAATGGCCGATATAATAAATGGAAAATTAAGTGATGAATTGATAATTTCAAAAAGAGATCAATTAATTGAAGAATTAAAACTTATATACAAGTTTGCTCCTCAAACAAATTCAAAGGCTTACGAAAAAGCCAGAAAAGCACTTAAGATTGATGAAGAATTAACATTTTCAGACGAAGAAATTGATCAGTTTTTACCAGATGAGTTAAATTTAAAAAAGAATTTGCCGCCAAGCTCGGCAGAGCCGAGCAATCCGCCCTTGGTGGATTAGAAAAACTTGAAATCGTCCAATCCGAAA
>CAZKIC010000091.1:0-3884 GCA_964552785.1 uncultured archaeon | reverse complement strand
ACTAACTCAAAAATAGAACACAACACACAGTATGGGCTTTATTTAGATTGGGCAGGACAAACTACACCTAACAAAATCTACAACAACTTCTTCAACAACACCAACAATTTCTATATTAGCGGAACATATACAAACTACTGGAACACAACCAAAACATCAGGAACCAACATAATAAATGATCCTGCTAATTACATAGGAGGAAATTATTGGGCATATCCAAATGGGACAGGTTTCTCTCAAACATGCACAGATTCAAACGGAGACGGAATATGCGATTCATCCTATACTTTAGCAACAAACAACACAGATTATCTTCCTTTGACTTATTCCGCCCAGGAATACCCAGACAACCCATACATAAACCTTTCTTCCTCTGTTAATATATGGAAGTACACAGGAACAGACTACACAGGACCAAACACAACAACAGATTTCTCAGTACAACTACAAAACATACTGGACTCTTGTGTTCCAGATTCAGAAGGATACTGCAACATCTCATTAATAATAGGAACAGGAGCAAGAGGAAAATTAACAATATCAGACATAAACATAAGAACAATATCAAATGCTCCTAAATACATAGCTTTTGTCAAAAGCATAGGAGCAGGAGATTTCTATCTCAAAAAAATACTAATACAAAGCTCTACAGGAGAGACATGCAATTTGTATGAAGGACTGGAGCATGTAAATGTCGGGGAAATAACAATAAAGAAAGGCTACTGCCCTATACTATGTGAGGATTTCTCCAAAGCATACACAATTACAACCTGCGGAGTCAAAGATGTTTACGAGAAAAGCGTCTGCTAATAAACAAAGGTTTTATAATATTTTCTATAATATTAATATTTGTCCCGACGTAGCTCAACGGCAGAGCGCTCGGCTGTAGACGATTGTTCCTTTAGGCACAATCAGGATTAGCAAGCGTTCTAATAGCAGCTACCGAGCGGTTCCTGGTTCAGCGCCTTTCTTTTCTTTTGAAAAGAAAAGAAACCCGCGGGAAAGAAAAGAAACCAAGAAATTGGTTGGGGGCGTTAATCGTTCCTTATTCCGTAAGTCGGGAAAACACGGCGGACCATAATCCGGGCGTCGGGACTATTTTAATCATTAATTCTATTATATCAACTACATCAACTAATGATAATATTCTTATCTTTGTGTTGTGCGAATAAATACAAAACCTTTAAAAAGATTTTTTGAGAAATCGACATCTTTATAAAGGTTTAGTGTAATATTTCTTATATCTGGCGGCCATAGCGGTTAGGTAACACCCGTTCCCATATCGAACACGGAAGTTAAGCTAACCAGCGATTTGAGCTGTACTGCCTTCGGGCGGGAAACTCATGACGTTGCCAGATACTACTTTGGATTTCACGATATGATTTTTGTTTAGACTCAATTACACATCAGTATGCCCCTGTAGTGTAGTTGGCTATCATTTGGGACTGTCACTCCCAAGACCCGGGTTCAAACCCCGGCGGGGGCGCCAAGTCCTGCGATCATATTTCGGTGGGCTCGTAGCTCAGTCTGGCTAGAGCACCGGGCTCTTAATAACTCTTTAAGAGGGTGAAGCTTTTAACCAGACTCTTCGGAGTGAGAAGAAACCCGGGTGTCGCGGGTTCAAACGCCTTTTCTTTCTTGAAAGAAAGAAAACCCGTGGTAGAGAACACGAGACAGGCGGAACACATCCCGTCGGGCCCACTACCATATCATATTTAGCAAGGTGGTATCATAAGTACGGACAAACTTAAGAAATTGATAGCAGACGAGAATAACATAGCACAAGATGAAGTTTCTTTTAATTCTGATGTAGAAGATATACAAACAGAAGTTGTGGAAGATCTGAGTTCTGATGACGAGGTACTGGAAGAGGAAAAAGAAATTGAGATAATAAATGATAAAAAAGATGATCCTGTTGTTGAAGTTGCTAAGAATGAATTAGAGAAAGAAAAAGTTGAGAAGAAAACAACAAAGCAGACAACAAAGAAAAAAGAAAGCACAAAACAGTTGGATCCAAAGACAATACAGGAACATATACTTGTGCCAAAACACGAATTGATGTCAAAACAGGATGTTCAAAGATTATTGGAAGATCTTAAGATTGATGATTTAAAAAATCTCCCAAAGATAAGTCAGGCAGATCCTGCTTTGATAGGATTAAATGCAGTAAAGGGAGATGTGATAAAGATAACGAGAAACAGTGTGACTGCAGGAAAGTCTGTTTATTACAGACTCGTAATTTGAGTGTTCTTGCACTTTAATTTGAATTATAATATTATAGGAGAGGGATTGAATGAAGAGCGGACTGGGTGTAAGTTTTGTTTCTGAAATGAACGAGAACAAAGGTTTGGCTAAACACCAAATTGATTCATATAATGATTTTATTCTTCATGGTTTACAAAAATTAATATCCGATATAGGTAGTATAGCCATAGAACTGCCTACAGGGGAAGAGATATCTATTAAATTAGGGCGTGTTAGTGTTTCTGAGCCTCAGTTGAGAGATGCTGATGGTTCCGTATACCCAATATACCCTTCTGATGCAAGATTGAGAAATCTTACGTATTCTTCTCCTTTGTTTGTCGAAATGACGCCTGTTTTTGAAGGAGTAGAGCATAATACAGAAGTAATAGAGATAGGAGAACTTCCAGTAATGGTTGGTTCTATATTGTGTCCTACATCCAAAATGAGTGTTGAAGAAAGGATCGAGAAAGGAGAGGATCCTTATGACAGAGGAGGATATTTCATAATAAAAGGAACTGAGAGAGTGGTTATTATCTCGGAAGAGGTGGCATCCAACAAAATAATATACCAAAAAGACAACGGTGTTGTGAGTGCAAGATTAAATAGCGAGAGAGCGGGATATGTTCAGAGACATTTAATAGATAAGGATTCAACAGGAATCTATCAGATAAAATTCGCAAATGTGTTGGACAAGCCTTTGCCTTTAGTTGTTTTATTTAAGGTTCTTGGTTTTGATACTGATGAGAAAATACTCACTGCTTTAAATCCTGCTGATGACGAAACAGAACAGGTCTTGATAAATCTGTATTCTTCCGAAGTTACAAACAAAGAGGAAGCATTAGAATTTATAAGCAAGAAATTGAAGATCAGACAAAAGGAAGATTTAGAGGAAAGGATAATGCCGGTAATAGACAGGTATTTATTGGCTCATTTAGGGAATACACCAGAATCAAGATTGTTAAAAGCAAAATATTTAGCAAAGATTATGATGAATCTTATAAGATTAGATATGGGTAAGATAAAAGAGGATGATCTGGATCATTACGCCAACAAAAGACTAAATACTGTAGGGGATTTGTTGAGTCAGTTGATAAGGAGTATAATTGTGGGAAGATGGGGTCTTGTTGCGAGGTTGCAGTATAATTATCAAAAGATGATGAAGAGAGGTAGAAGACTCTTAAAGATGCAAAGTGTTGTTGTTTCAGAGGTATTTACAAGCCAGATAATGAGGGCCATGGCAACAGGCAACTGGCTTGGAGAAAGAACAGGAGTTGTGCAGAGACTGGAAAGAACAAATTTCATAAGATCTATCGGTCATTTGAGGAGTGTTGTTTCTCCTTTATCGAGTACACAGGAGCATTTTGAGGCAAGAGAATTGCATGCAACCAAATTCGGAAGGATTTGTGCTGTAAGAACTCCTGAAGGACAGAATATAGGATTGAGGAATTATCTTGGTCTGGCCACACAGATAGTCGGATTCTCAGATCCGGCTAATTCAAAAAAGATAGTTTCATTTTTGGAAGCTGAAGGAGCGAATGTTGATAAAGCTGCGGCAGATCTTGCAGCAGAATGATGGTGATTAATTATGGGCGATATATATTTAAATGGCGTTCTGATAGGAGAGAGGGATAACTTAGAAG
>CAZKIC010000090.1:0-3898 GCA_964552785.1 uncultured archaeon | reverse complement strand
TTTCTATCCTGTCATCTCTTATAAAAATAGGATCTTTTATGGAAAATGTGTTTCTGTTTCTCTCAATTCCGAAAAAATAGAATTTTTTTGTTGGCATGATTTTTTATTAATTCCCAAAGGTTAAATTTCTTTTCAAAAGTAATGGTTATGAATGTAGTTCTTGAGAAAAAGAGATGAATAAAATTGGCATTTTGCTGTGTGTTTTGAAAGCGACTCGCACACAACCAGACTCAATATAAAAAAGTTTGTACATATATTCTTTTGTGGAATTATGATTTCCTTTTTAGCATCTTTTTTGGCAGGTTTGTTGGGTGCATTCACACCTTGTGCGGCTGTTTTAATCCCTGTTGTTTCTTACAAGTATTTGAGAGATCAGAAAAACTACAAAGGATTGACCATATTCTTAGTTGGTTTTGCTTTCACATATATTATGTCTGCAAAATTCTTGTCCGAACTTTTTGAGTCAACAATAAAGAATGGTTTTCAGCTAGGTCTGGGTATGTTGTTTGTTGTCCTTGGTGTTTTAGAAACTATGAAAAAATTAAATCCTTTGAATTTTCCGTTAATTAAGAATAATTTTGTTTTCGGGGCAATATTCGCATTTTTAATGTCTTTTAATCCGTGTACTTTTGCTTATTTGGGTACGTTAATATCTCTAAGTGGATCTGCTTTGTTTGGAAATTTGTTGTTTTTTAGTTTTGGTCTAATTATTCCATCTTTATTGTTTGTTGTTTTTGGCCAGAATCTCATAAACATAACAAAAAAACCAAAAAAGGTTTTAAATGTAATAAACGGATTGATGGGTTTTGTTTTGATTGTTTCTGGTATTTACTTGATGTTAAGTGTTAAGAGTCTTGGCGTATATGATGTTTATGTTGTTGGTGTTCTTTTAGGGATTGTTTTCTTGGTTTTGTTAAGGGCTTATTTTGTTATCAATTCAAAGAAAGACTTCCTTAGATTAAATAATATTATTTTAATCTTAACATTGATATTGATTATATTTTCTGTGATATATCATTGCAAAAGTATTGGAATAAGCCAAAATATTGAAGCTATAAGTTGTACAAATGAAATATACAGTTGTGAAAGCTGTCTTAACTGCATATATTTGTTTTCTGGTGCTGTTTTTCTTGGATTTATTGCTATTTTTGGAAACTACCTTAGCAAAAAAGATAAAGACTAAAAATTTAAAGTAAATTCTTAAATTGAAATTATGTATAAAATAAAAGAAAAACCTTCTGATTTTATTGTGTATGAGATAACTCCTGATAAGATAGTTGTTGATGAAGATTATATTAAAAGTGTTGATTTTAATTTAGAATCAAAAGGTAAATTCCTGAGGTGTGTTTTGGTCAAAGAAAATATAGATACAATAAAAGCGATAAAAATAATTTCAAGAAGACTGCGGATTAAAGATGAAAAAATATCAATAGCAGGAGTTAAAGATAAAAAAGCAGTGACATATCAAATGATTTCTCTGATGTATGTTAAGAAAGAAGAACTTGATTCTCATTCAGAGTATTTTAGAAGTAAAAAAATGTTGCTTAAGCCAATATCTTATGGAGATAAAGTTTATCTTGGGGAGTTATGGGGTAATAAATTTGTTGTTGTTATCAGAGATTTTAAAGGAGAGATAAATGAATTAGGTGGTTGGTTTCTTAATTATTTTGGAGAACAAAGATTTTCTGAAGGAAGAACTCCAGAAATAGGAAGATTGATAATTTCAAGGAAATGGAAAAAAGCAATTGAAACGATATTGGATTCAAAAGAAACTATTATTGAGAAAGAAATTAAAAGTCATTTAGAGAAAAATCGCGGAGATTACATCAATGCTTTAAAATTAATACCTTTAAAATTGAGGAAAATGTATATTCATGCATATCAAAGTTTTATTTTTAATGAAACTTTAAAGAAAGCGTATGCTGGAGGTATAATAAAAAAGGAAACTTTAATTCCTCTAGTCGGTTATGGATATAAGAACAGGATATTTAAAACAAGAATAGACGAGATTGTTGAAGAAATATTAAAAAAAGAGGAAATAAGACCGGAGATGTTTGAGATTGAAGAGATGAAAGATATTTCTTCTGAAGGGCTGCAGAGGAAAGCATATCAAAAATATTATGATTTAAAGATCCTAGAGAGAAAAAAAGATTCAATAAAGATGGAGTTCAAACTGCCAAAAGGTTGTTATGCCACGGTGTTTTTGGATCAGTTATTAACTAAAAAATAAGCAATTATCTCTGGTCTTCAACAGGAATGTTGTATTTATCTGCTATGATTTCTTTTATTGTGTCTTTGTATTCTTCACCAAGCTCCTCAGATAGTGCTGTGGCAAAATATTCCGCTATCAATGGGTTGCCGTGGCCTTCCAATATCTCTCCTATACATTCTCCGCAAGGATGTTTTCCGTTGTATATGTCGTCAAGACAATTGCATTTTGCTCCCTCGCCATGTCCTGGAGTTTTTTCAATACAGTAAGTGCAAGGTTTTTTCAGACAACAACGATAATTCTCCTGAGTGATTTGCTCTGAAATTATATTATTTCTCAAATCAATTAATTTTTCTCTCTTATAAGAGAGAGAAGTGGAGGGAAAGAGCATAGATAAAGAGAATGTCAGGGTCGCTATTAAAACAACAACAATATAAATCCTGTTTTTCATTCCAGACATATTATCACCTAAATCTCCTGATATAACTCATAAATACCTTCTTTCAATGAGTATATCTTAAAGATTTCTTTTTTAATCCCTGGCATCCCCGGACTGCCTGACGGCATTCTTGGCAAAGATATTCCATCAATAGCAGGACGTTCTTCAAGCAGTAAATCCAAAACTTGGAAAGGAACATGCCCTTCCACAAAATAACCTTCTATTTCTATAGTGTGGCAGCTTTCCATCTCAGAAGGTATTTTGTACTTATTTTTAATCGATTTCATATCCCCAACAGATATTATTTCAACATCATACCCTATTTGCTCCATACGTGAAGCATAACTTGCGCAACAACCACAAGTTGGCGACTTGTACATAATTGCTTTCTGTTTGTTTTGTTCTTGTAGCTGATAAATGCTAAAAGCAAAAAGTCCTGTTAAAGACAAAACCAATAAAAAAATGTATATGTTTTTTTTAATCATCTCAACATCCTCCGACCATTCCTCCTGATGACTGGCCTTTCTCAATACCTCTGTTGGTGTTTGTTGTCAATGAGATATAATCCAAAGGCATTCCTAATTCCGCCATGATCTTGGCTTTTCCTTTGTGTATTCCAGGGAAGAAGAGAACCTTGAGTTTGCCTATCTCTGTTAAAATTTCTTCATCACTCATATTGGGATGATTCGTTAAAAGATATTTTGTTAAGCCTCTCATCGCATAGCTGTGTGCGCAGCCACAGGCAGGCTCTCCATTCTCAAATATCACTGATCTGGCGCCACAACAAAACTCGCAAGAGATGCCTCCATGATTTCTGTACAATATGTTTATGTACCTCTCTTTTTGCTCATCCGTTAAGGTTATCTCTTTATCCAACTGTGCCAATTTGTTTATGGTCATATCTGCTTTTTTCTGATCGTTAGGATCTATGTCATCGTAAGAGAAGTTCAATTCATATCCGTAGGCAAGAGGTATTCCTGTTGGAATCAGATCTTTTAATTTGCTTAATGTTTGGGTTATTGTGCTATCTGAATTCGGGTTTTGTTTATAGCCTATATTATTCAGAACATTTATCTGATATAGATTAAAAAAACCGAGAAGCAAAGAAATTCCTACGAATAATGTTAATATCTTATCTTTATAGTTTTTTTCTTCTTTTCTGTTTTTAGAGGTTTTAGATTTTGCTTTTAAATTAGACATTGAAAACCACCTTATTATTTTTCTTGAATTAATTTATCTCCCTTAAAGAC
>CAZKIC010000089.1:0-3900 GCA_964552785.1 uncultured archaeon | reverse complement strand
TTTTTAGTGTGCGTGAATGTAGACTGCTATGTATTGACGCAGGATTCAGGTTCAATAAAGCAGCGATTAGGGTTAAGTTCTTTTTATCCTTAAGGTAAATATCATAAAGCCGAGCATCAATTAGGAAATTTTGATTTACCCAAAATATGAATCTATCATTCCAACTCATCATACAAGCCAAATCTCCAAATTCTTTAATTTCTAAATTCCACCAATACTTCCTCCCCTTCACACTTGGCACCTCTGGCCAGGGGACACCACTTTTTGTTTTCTGCTTTTCTCCCCATTCAATGTATCTTAAGGCTCCTAATTTCCCTTCCTTCTTTAATTCTTCTTTGTTTTTATTGCATATAAAAATCTTGTATTTCAGTTTAGAAGGGTCAATTAAGATTGTATCTGACTCTTTTGGGGATTTAATGACCGGCTTTAAAAATTCCTCTTCAATCTTCCATTTTTTAATCTTTTCATCATCAAGATAGAAAAACTCATTTATGCCTGTTTTTATACCAAATCTTACCTCAGCCACTTCCTTCAATGGCACCAATTTATCCTTACACTTCTCCAAAATCTCAAAATAAACCTCGGGTGCCCTTAAATATTTGCCCCATTTTGCGGTCTTGCCCTGAGTTTCTAATTCTTTTAATAAATCTCCCTGTTTTAACACCCTTATCCTGAAATTATCATCTTCATAAGTTTTATGCCCTTTAAGAGTGCAAATAAATTTTATCCCTTCAAGTTTATAAAATTCAGAGCCTGAATTTTCTATCTTCTTGACCAGTTTCTCTATTCCCTGCCATCTTTGATGAGAAAATTTTAAATCTTGGGGGATTAATTCTTTAAGTTTCTTTTTCAGTTTTACGAATTTGACAAGATGGTTCTCTCTTTCCTCTTCATTTGAGCACCGCTCTAAGATAGTAAATATGGTATTCACTGCTGCATCTTCAAACCAGGGTTCACATCTTGATTCAACGATAGCGATGATCTTGAAATTTTTAAGGAAGAATTTTTGAAGTTCATAACCATAGGCAACATCAAGCCAGGCATTGGATGTAACAATCCCCATCCTTCCGCCTTCTTTCAGGAAATAACCACAGTGGAAAAAGAGATAGGCATAAATGTCAGCTTGACCTGAAAGTTTAAGTTTAGCCCTTTCTATTAACGGAGAGATATCTAATCCATTTTCAAGATAATCTTTTATTTTGTTCTTCTCTTTTAATTCAAATACATCGGGGTAGAAAACAAGCCAATCTTTTGCCAATACCTTTTCCAGGAATTTCTTGTATCCTTTAACTCGCTTTTCTATCAGTTCCTGGCGGATGTAAGGGAAATTACCTACTATGCAGTCAAATTCTGGTATCTTCTCTTTAACGAAATCGTTATTTTTAAAATCCTTACGGGGTGGTGGGAATTGGAAGACGGTATCTTCTTTTATTTCAAAGAAATCACAGGATATAATCCTTGGGAAATTTTCAAAATCTTCTATCCTCTGGCGATAAAGGTTGATCGTAGCAAGTTGGGCAGGAAACTTAGCAATGTCCACTCCCCAAAGTCTGGATAAAAGTTTTTTATGGTCTCTTTCTCCTAAGTATTTAAGTCTATCATAGCCACGGATTAAGAATGTTCCTGTTCCGCAGGTAGGATCAAGGACAAAATCATCTTTGTTGCATATACAAAAAGTGAGGATGAAGTCAACAAGGTCTTCTCTTGTGAAATATTGTCCAAGTGAGTGTCTTTCTTCATAGGGGATAAGTTTTTCGAAAACCTTACCCACCACATCCTGAGGCATATTTGAGAAATTGTATCTATTAAGGTCGTCTAAGAGGCTCTGTAATTCTAAAAGGGCGAATTCAGGATATGGGACCTTATCAATTATTTCCTCCTCAAATATTGCCTGATAATCAATATGTTTTGCCCTGTCAAAACACGCAGAAAGTTTCTTTAAAATAAGCGAAGGGTCAAGGGAAGAAAAATCTGGTTCGGGTAATTCCTTAAAATGACGCCTTAATGTTTCATAAAAAAGGATCTTTCCTAATAGTCTATAAACTATCTGTCTTGATAAGACTTCAAGGAAACTATCTTCTTCATAGTTAGCAATTCCCTGTTTTGCTGCCCAAGCATAGATTTCTTTTTTAAATTGGGGTTTAAGGCTGAATTGTGTGGATAGGGATTTTTTAAGTAGAGGAGATATAGTTTCTACTGCTTTATGTAATCTATGGACAAAGAATTCTGCATCTATATCAACTTGATAGAGGTGTCCAACTTCAGAGATGGTTTTTAAGTCATTTATGATTTCGGTTAATCTTTGTTTTAAGAGAGATTCTAAGAAGAGATTAATTACGGGTTTAGGCACATTGGGGATTTGCTGAATGGTAAAATATGTTTTCACACGATATTCACGGGAGATAGATATGCCTTTTTTAGGGGTTCTCCAGAGTATTGTATCTTTAAGGTTCCAGGTGATGAAAAATGGGGAATTTATCTGTCTCGCTTTGTCTATTGTCTTTTCAAGATACAGAGGATGTTCAGGAGGAATCTGCGGATTGAAAATCTCTATAAGGCAAAATGGTTTATTTTTAGAATAGATGGTGAGTGAATCTTTGTATTCTAAGTTTGAGTTTTTTAAAAATTCTTTAAGCCAATTGTCTATTTTGTCTTTCATCTCCATAAGCCTATATTTTCTCCTTTAGTCCCAGCCTTTCCTTTACTATATGGGTAAGAAATTCCGCCTTTGCTTCATCGTAAGTAAAGTCTAAAAATAGCTCAAAGCATTTTTTAAGTGTATCTGCCACATATCTTTCATATCTGGTTACGGATTTAAAAATTGAAAGGTTATCTGTAGGGATCTTTATCTTTTTCTGCCCCTTTTTATTAGCATATACGATATATTTTGCTTCGGGAGGATTTTTTGCCTGATACCTAAAATAGCCTCTTGGGGAAATGACTAAGGTCTTTGAGTGAGGGTTTATGTGCAGTTCTGTCCCCGGGACTTCTATTTCACGAAATTTAACCTTATCAGGGTCTATAAAATCATCAGGAAATGTTTTGTTTCCATTTGGCAGAACATCTTCAATTACAAGCTGAATAAGTTCTTCATCTTCAGGGGAAAGGGAAGTTTCCTTTTTTACTCTGTAAGACTCTTTTTGATAAGGAATCTTTATATTCTTTGAGAAGGGTTTATTTAGAAGCCCTAATCTTTCAAGTTCTTTTTTGCCTTTTTCAGTTATTTTCCAGATGCCTCTTATTGACCTATCCAATAACCCTTTATCGCAAAGGAAGTTTCTTGCCCATCTTACTCTATTTCTAAACTTGAAATCTGTTCCTCCAGGCACTAACTCAGATCTTTCTTTAGGAGACAAATTAAAGTAATCCTCAAGAATATCAAAAACTTGAGCGGGTTTTACTTCTCCTCCTGAAGCATATATTAAATGAAGTAAAGGAATTTCAATTTCCTTCTCTGAAGGAATTGGCATCTTTTACCTCTGATATTTTATCAGTTAGAAACTTAACATACACAGGAGCCCCTGACCTATCAACTTGAAACCTGAGTTTGTACGGATGTTTTTTCTGATAATCCATTATTAGCTTTACAGCCTCTCCAATCTCAAAGTATTTATTCTCATTTACAATTGAGTTAACTATGCCTAATAGAGCAATTTCTCTAATTGGCGCATAACCTAAGGGACTTTTGATTTTATGAAAGGCAGAAATTAAGGTTTCTATCATTTCATTATCTGTTGCATGCTTGGCTTTCAATCCAAAAGATTTAACCAGAGTAGAAAAAAATTGAAAATCAAGAAATTTATCGACATTTTCAGCATTAGAAAATGAATTAAAGAATTCTCTTCTTCGTTCAGTAAATTTGTATTCATATTTATAAGGATCTGGCTTTTCTAAAAGTCC
>CAZKIC010000088.1:0-3933 GCA_964552785.1 uncultured archaeon | reverse complement strand
AGAGAAACAAAAAATTTTATGTGAAATGTGAGAATTATATGTATTGAGATATTGATATATTAATATATAAACATATGTAAAACAATAATACGGATAACTATTAATAAAAAATTAAAAAAATTAGTTATCCCTTACAACTTCAAGTGGTATCTTTCCTTTTTCTAATTCTTCCTCAGCAATTTTTATAGGGTCTATTTCTTTTGTTTTTATTGTCGGCAAAGCACCCATCGATAGTTGTAAGGCTCTCGCGCTTAATAACCTTGCTTTTTCGTATCTGCTTTTTAAATCTATTTTGCTCATCATACCACCTGTAATTATCCTATATAACCAAGATGTTCGTCTTTTGCTTCTTTCGCCTTTTGCTGTTGTTTTAAGATATCTGTTTGCATGCTCTCTATTTTCTTAATTATCTTCTCTGTGTCTTTTGCCCTTTTTTCTATTTTTGTCATATCTATTTTAATATTCAAGTACTTTTCAAGGACCATTAAAACAGCTTCAGTTGATTTCGGATCACTCAATAGTATTCCTGAAGTTTCTCCCATTAAACAAACACCAGGTATCCCTTTTCTATAACCTTCTGAAACGAATAAACCCGATGCTCCTATAATTTGTCCGACCTCGGTGTTATCAAAAATAACTCCTATTTTTTTGTATTTCTCAGCGAATTTTAAATCTGCCGAAGCACCGTAAACTTTCGGCATTCTTTTTTCTATCATGTGTCCTATTCCAAAACCACCAATAGTGATTATCTCGGAAATATTGAAAGGTCTTAAAGCATCCAAAATAGACCTTACTATTTCATAATGACCGTTTGAGCTTAAACTCTGGCTATCTCCTAATAAGACTATTATATCCCGGTCTAATTTTCCATTTTTTTCTTTCTGCTTAAGATTCTTTGATTCTATGAAATACAATTCATTCTTAATAGGGATTATTCTTCCGTCTTTTTCCGGACTTAAAAGCACTATTGGAGGAAAATGATCGCTATACACCTCCGCGAATTTCTTAGCCCCGAGTTCTTCAACTAAATATCCTGCCGCATTTCTTCCTATATACCCTACGCCAGGAAGCCCCTCTATAAAAATAGGGTTCTTAAGTTTTGGTTTTGTTTCAAAAATAACTTCAGTTGTCATCATAAACACCTTCTTTATATAATCTACGATATTTACCGTATTTTTCCTTTAAATTTGGCGGTAAAGGCCTTACGGTCTTAATTCCGCAAGATTCACATATGTTATCTAAAGTATATTTATTACAATTCCTACATTTATAAATATACGCCATTATTTTTCAACTCTTTCGATTTTGAATTCGTGTTTTGTTCCTTTGAGTCTCTCTTTTATGGTTTCTTCGAGTTTCTTAAATTCTTTTTCCAATGAAATATAGTCTTTTCCTTTTAATACTATTTCGTATATAGGTGCGGAAACATAGCGAACCTCGATATTTTCTTCATCAAAATTTAGGGCTTTCTTGATTATATCCAATGCATTAGATTCGTACGAAATCAAAGTTATTCTTCCTTTTATTGTAAGTTCTTTTGTTTTTATATTCTCCTTTGCAACCTGCTCTAAAGCATCTATTGTTTTCTGATCCAATATGTCTTTTAATTCTTCTTTCGAATCTTTTGCCAACAAAAAACCTTCATACATTGTTCCTAATTCTTTTTGTAATTTGAATCCTATTCTCTCATATGCTTCGTCTATAGTTATATTTAGCTTTTCCGCGACCATTTTTAAGAAATTATGAGCTCGCATCTCATTCTTGACTTCGGAAGTTTTTTCTCGTTTAATTGTTGGCTTTACTCTTTTTACTGATAAATTGATGTATCCTCTTTCTTTATCAACAAATAAAACTTTAGCTACTTCCTTCTTTCCTAGTTTTATCTCTTTCTTAATATCTTTTACCCATTTTGTTGACAGTTCGGATATATGTATCATGCCCTTTTTTCCTTGATATTCGTCCACTTCAACAAGAACACTACTAGGATTAATATGTTTGTACGTAACTATTACGTAATCGCCTTCCTCCGGCCATTTTTTATATGTTTTGTATCCTATCAATTTATCACTTTAATTCGTTTATATTTTTTGAAAAGAATCTTGCTTTCCCTCCTGTAGCTTTTGCTAAAGTTTCATTACAAACAAGACATTTTACATCCATTGCAGGTTTCTCGAAAATGTTTTGCTCGTTATTACACTTGTCACATTTCACTCTATAGAATTTTCCTGTCATAATTCATCACCTTTTGATCCCTTATCGGGTATCTTAAAGCTGTTAAGCTTTCAGATTTAGAAGCTTACTTCTAAAGATCTTAAAGCTTTATTGATATATTATGTTATACTTTTAAAAGGTTATTGTTAATTCATATTTATGATTTCTAAGATTTTAATAGCAAGCAACAATCCGTCGAAAATAGAGAAATTCAGAGTCATTTTTAAGGATTTAGGAATTAGGGTATATAGTCCAAAAGAGTTAAAGATAAAAGAGAATCATAAGGAAGATGGAAAAAGTGAGAAGGAGAATGCTTTTTTGAAGGCAAAAGCTTATTTTAGAAAGGTTGATTTTCCAATACTTGGAGATGATGCCGGATTGTATATGGATGCGTTAAATGGAGAACCCGGATTCCGGGCAAGGAGATGGGGTGATAGATTTCCAGAGGATATTAGCGATGAAGAATGGATGCGCTATTTTATTTCAAGAATGGAAAAGGTGCCTGAAGAGAAAAGGACGGGATATTTCAAATGGGTTTGGTGTTTGTTGCTTCCTGATGGAAGAACAAAGTATAAGGAAGGAAAGGATAAGTTTATTGTGAAACTGGAACATTATATTCCCGGAAAGTATAAGGGGTGGCCCCTTCATTCTGTTATCTTTGATACAGAAACAGGACAAAGATTACACGATTCCTCGAACAGTGTTGTCCATAAAGGGCATAAAGAAATAATGAAAAAATGGCTAAAAGAGTTATCTATAATTTAAGGGTTGCATGAAAATGTAAAACAGATACGAAAAGATAATTGAGAAAGTAATTTAAAAAATAGATTTACTTCCTAAGGATCTCAAATTTCTTTGCTCTTTGAGGATTTCTATTTTGGTGTTTTTTTCCACATTCCTGGCAAGTAAATCTTAGCATGATTTTTTGAGAGTTTTTAGCTCCGTATTTTGAACCGTGTTCTATTTTTGGATAAGGAGAACCACCATAACCTTTGTGAAGTTTCTCTGTTCTATATCTTGTAGCTTGTTTTAATGTAGATGTTGATCTCCTTCCTGATGTCTTTACTCTTTCAACTTTATGCTCTTTGTGAGCCCTACAAGAAGGACAATACGTTCTCATTGTTTGAGGTATCTTCATAAACTTCACCATAAATCAAAACTAATGTAGAATAATTTATTTGTAGAAGCTTTTTAAAGATATTGGTGGGTAGGTGTTTCGTGTTATGTGAAGATGATTCCTTTCCTTAGTTTCCGCTCCAAATCGTTGTAAAGTTTCTTGTTTAGTTTTAGTAAAATAAATGAAGAGTGGAATCTTACGGCACATAAACTGAATTTGGAAAATTTAAATATAAACGAATCTGCATCATAACTGTGCTCATAATACTCTCTCCAATCTTTTGTTTTCTTGTCGAATTCCTCTTTTGATATTAACTTCAAAGGCATTATTAATTCCAAAATTTTCTTTTTAAACTCGAGCCAAGTTTCGTAATTTCGGTTGATTTTAAACAAAACCCCCTTTTTCCTCTTTCAAGAAGTATATAATAGCGTCTTCTCTTCTTATAGCGGGTTCAAGCAAAACACCATTATTTAAAAATTTTCTTATATCTTGTGAGTTCTTTGCTGCTCCAAATAAAATGTCTCTTTGGAAAATGAAGTCGATACACTCTTTAAATTCTTCCATCTCAATATCACTAAAATAGTACGGAGCTAATTTTTCTATCC
>CAZKIC010000087.1:0-3969 GCA_964552785.1 uncultured archaeon | reverse complement strand
ATATTAACCTTTCTCAATACTTTGTTTACTTTAAGCGAATTAAATGACATTATATGAACTCTCTTTTAACAACATCCGATTCTTGTTAGAATAGTCTATCCTAAAAACTCAACACCGAAAAAGAAAAAACAATAAACTATAAAAAATTTGATTCTTATTTCTATAATGGTTGGTGGTTAGTTATCAACTTTTTCTAAGGTGATATAATGAGTATGAATTTAAAGAAGATAAGCGATTATGTTTGGGAAATTCCTAAGGAAGGAGATATGAATGTGCCTGCAAGAATTTTTACCAATGAAACATTGCTTGAGTATATAAAGAAGGATAAGACTTTGGAGCAGTTAAGAAATATAGCCACACTTCCTGGTGTTGTGAAACACGCGCTGGCAATGCCTGACGCGCACCAGGGATACGGCTTTCCTATAGGTGGGGTTTTAGCCACGAATATAAAAGAGGGCGGTATAATAAGCCCCGGAGGAGTTGGATTCGATATAAACTGCCTTCCCGGAGATGTAGAGGTTCTCACAGACATGGGCTACAGAAAGAAGATCAAAGATTTTGAGGAAAATTTTGTCGAAGTCGAGAATCAACACAATTCACAAGGTTACAGCCTGAAAACTTCCTTTTCAAAAGTCAATGTTGTTTCTCTAAATCGTAAAACACACAGAATGGAGAGCAAAAATGCACTTTTCTTCATGAAGAGAGAGTATAGAGAAGAGATAATAGAGATAAAAACAAAATTGGGATATACTATAAGAGCGACAAAAGATCATCCTGTTCTAACCTACGATGGAATGAAAAACACAGAGTTCTTAAAGGAAGGAGATAATGTTGCTATTTTCCCATTCAAAGGTGTGCCTTATGAAAAGATTAATAATAAAATAGAACTACTTTCGGATATTCCAGAACCTCAAATAAAGGAATTAGAAAAGAGAGGATTGTGGAATTTGAGCTACAGCAACGAGAAAATTAGTATACTGGCAAGGCTCTTTGGCTATCTCCTTGGCGATGGGTTGGTGTATTTCTATAAGGATAAAGGATACTTACATGCGTACGGGCAAAAGGAGGATTTAGAGCTTTTAAAGAATGATTTCGAAAGATTGGGATTCAGTGCGAGAATATATAGCAGGAAGAGAAACCACAAGATACCTACAAGATACGGAAATGTTGAATTTACTTCAGAAAACCACGAGCTTCATGTTTCAAGCAGGGCTTTGGCAAACTTATTTATTGCTTTAGGATATCCTGTTGGAAATAAAACAACCCAGCAATTCTTGGTCCCAAAATGGATTATGAATGGTCCATTATGGATAAAAAGATTGTTCTTGGCAGGATTTTTCGGAGCTGAGCTCACATCTCCATCAACACACACAAAAACAGGATTTTATTGTCCAACAGTGTCTATGAACAAGAATAAGCAGTTTTTGGATAATGCGAGAGAATTTTTGATACAGATCATGAATCTTTTGGAAGACTTTGGAATTAAAACACATGCTTTACAGATTCGGGATGACTTTTTCAACAAACATGGAGAGACTGTAAGGTTAAAACTTTTGATTTCTGCTGAAGAGGAGAATCTTTTGAAGTTGTGGGAAACTGTGGGTTTTGAGTACAACACAAAAAGAAGTGTGCTTGCGAATATTGCCGTACTTTATATAATGGAGAAAAAATTGCTTCAGAGTAAAAGAAAGGAAATTGCCTCGAGAATAAAGGAATACAAGAGGATTGGTTTGAAGTTAAATGAGATTACCAGTCTGCTGAAAGAAGATATAAAGGGTGGAGTAATAAATGAACGGTTTGTGGAAAGACATTTCTACGAGAAGGCAAGTCAAAGGATACCTTTAAGTTTTGTTTCTTTCGATGAGTTCGTTGAGAGGAAGATGAGAGATATAGGGGACAGAGGAGTTCTTTTTGATGTTATCGAGAGTGTTAGAGAAGTAGAATATAAAGGCATTGTTTACGATTTAAATGTCCCTGAAACACATAATTTTGTAGTTAATGGAATTGTAGTGTCTAATTGCGGCGTCCGCTTGTTGAGAACCAACCTTAAGAAAGAAGACATAAAGGACAAGAGAAGGATCATAGACGAGATGTTTAAAAATATTCCTTCAGGAGTGGGTTCAAAGGCAAAATTGAGATTTACCCAGGATGAGATTATAGAAGCTATGGAGAAAGGTGCGGAATGGGCTGTAGAGAACGGATTTGGATGGAAATCGGATTTGGAGAACATGGAAGAGTTCGGAAGGATGAAGGATGCAAATCCACAATTTGTGTCGGAAAAAGCGTTAAAAAGAGGTATGCCTCAGATGGGTTCTTTAGGAGCAGGGAACCATTTTCTGGAGATCCAGGTAGTGGAGAATGTTTTTGACGAATCAACATCTAAAAATTTTGGTCTTGAGCAAGATCAAGTAGTGATAATGATACATTCCGGAAGCAGGGGTTTGGGGCATCAAGTTGCTACAGATTATTTGATGGAATTAGAAAAGAGTGTTGATACATCCAAGTTGCCCGACAGAGAGTTGGTTAATGTTGAATTTGAATCTGAGCTGGGTCAAAAGTATTATAAAGCGATGGCGTCTGCTGCTAATTATGCCTGGAACAACAGGCAGTTAATGACTCATTGGGTCAGAGAGTCTTTTGCCAAGGTAATGGATTCGGATCCAAAATCTCTTGGACTTGAAACCATTTATGATGTTGCCCATAATATCGCGAAGGTTGAGACTCATAAAGTAAATGGAGAGAAGATGACCCTGGTTATCCAGAGGAAAGGAGCTACGAGGTCTTTCGGTCCCGGCAGAAAGGAACTCTCCGAGAAGTATCAGGAAACAGGACAGCCAGTCATTATTCCCGGTTCAATGGGGACCGCTTCTTATGTCCTTGTAGGAACAACAAAGGCAGAGGAAGTGTCTTTTGGAAGCACAGCTCATGGAGCAGGAAGAGTAATGTCAAGACATGCTGCCATAAAAGACTTCAGGGCAGAGCAGATAACCAAGCAGTTGGAGAATTATGGTGTTTATATAAGATCTGCTTCATGGAAGGGAATAGTCGAGGAAGCTCCGCAAGTATATAAGAACATAGACGATGTTGTGAAAGTTAGCCATGGAGCAGGAATTGGCAATCTGGTCGTGAGGTTGAAGCCTATAGGTGTGATAAAGGGATAATTCTACACAACCTTTCAACATTCTTCAATATATTAAAATTATTCTAATATTCTAAAACATATAAAGATATATAAATATATTTTCATAGTATATAATTATAGAATAAAGGAATAAAGGAGTAGAGTTTATGGAGAAAACACAAATATCTTTATTTTTGTTTGTTTTAGTTCTGTTTTTATCCTTACCCGGTTTTTCTTATGCGGATCTCTGATCACAATACAAGGAAAAAATGTTATTGTTGACGGCGAGGATATTCTAATATCGGGTATAACAGATTCTTTAGAGAATTCTAGCACTACTGCAGATGCAGAAAACACATTATTAAAAATATCTTCTGATCCTTCTGGTTCTATTTCATTCAATTCCGGCAGTAGTGTTACTGTAGGAACAGGAACCGTAAAAGCGGGCGAGAGTGTATCTGGGACTACTACATTAAAGACCGCCAGTTCCTCGCTTAATACAAATTCATTAAGTTATACCATTACGACCTCCGCTAAGAACAGTGCATATGTCGGTGAAACTACAAAAACAATAACCTGCACGGATTGTTATGATAATTCTGATGAAACTACAACAAACACCAACACAGATGATTCAACTAATGGTCTTAGTGGTGGATTAGCTCCTGCAGTTAATTCTGATGAGCGAGAATTAAAAATTTTCGATAATTCTGTAGACTACGAAGGTGTAAATACGATACATATAGAGAGTTACGATAATATTAGTATAGTTGAAGCAAATGTTGATACAAGCACACTTAACGGAGATATAATATTTGCTTACGAGATAAATGCCGGAGATATAATAT
>CAZKIC010000086.1:0-4027 GCA_964552785.1 uncultured archaeon | reverse complement strand
CTCTAACATCTCTATTGTCTGTTCTTTAGTGAACGGATCTTCTCCTCCTTTTTGTAGTGATGTGATTTTCCCGTCTTTGGTAACTCCTACAGTAAGTCTTGTTTCTAAAGAAGCTTCCTCATATTCAGTACAATCCACATAAAGTTTATCATCTAAAGGTCTGACAGTTATTGACAAAACCGTATTTTTTAAAGGCAATTTTCCGGAATGTTCTCCATAAATGATATTGTTGTTTTCGTCTAATTTTGGCAGTTTTGCTTCTTTTAATGCAGCCATTGCTGCTATGCCTGCTGCATCTATGAGATTGCCATCATGGTTTGTCACTAATATATCAACATAAACCATAAACACTTTCTCGCCTTCTTCTATGCAAAGTTTTTCAAAGTCTATACAATTACCTTCTCTGATAGCTCTGTCAACAACTCTTCCGAGTTCAACCTCCACTTCTCCTGGCCTCCCACTCTCAAAATCAGGAGAAGCCATTGGCAGGAACTCTGCAGAAGTGCTCATAACACCCTTATCTGGACTGTCGGGGTATGGCGTTCCTACATCTATTTTTATACCAACCATAACTTCTGTTTTTCCCAAAGTGACTTTTGCAGAACCCTCAGCATTCTTACTAATTCCTGTTTCTATTTTTATTTCTCTGTATTCATCGGGTTTTCTTCCATCAAATCTTTTTCCATTTTTTAGTCCGCTGTATACATATTTAACTGTTGATTTTAACACCATGATACCACCTAATTCTTATTTTCGTATTTTTCTCTTAATGCTTTTCTTTGAATCTCTCCAATTTCTTCTATTTTCTTCTCAGCAAGTTCAAGCATTTTTTTCAATTCCTTGATATCTGCCACTCCGTCCATCTGCAACAGAGTTATGTTTTTATCCCTAATTGTCATTGCTACAGGCATATCTATAGCATCATCTACATCTTCTTCATGTTTGTTCAGATCTGCAACTATATTGCCGTTAACTCTTCCAACAGCAATGGCCCCTACAAGATCTCTCATAGGTATGCCTGCATCCGCCAGTGCAACTGAAGCAGCATTCAATGCAGCAACTCTTGTGCCTGCATCCGCCTGTATAACCTCTAGATCTATATCTATAACACTTCTCGGAAATTCTTCAAGAAACAATACCGGCGTTAATGCCTCTCTAAGAACTTTTCCTATTTCCATAGATCTTCTGTCAGGACCAGGTTTTTTTCTATCTGTTACAGAAAAAGGTATCATGTTATACCTAACTCTTAATATCCCTTTTTTTGAGTCTTCCAAATGTTTAGGAAGAACTTTTTTAGGTCCATATACCGTAGCTATTACTTTTGTATCTCCAGTTTGAACAAAAGCAGAACCTTCTGCCCTGTCGCTTACTCCTGCCTTTATAATTAAAGGTCTTAATTCATCATTTTTTCTTCCGTCTTCTCTTTTCATAATTATCAACCTTTTTTCTTTTTAAGTTCTTTATCAAGAAACTCCTCTATTGTATCAGTCAAACCACTTATTGTGGCAAGTTTCTCTACTTTCTTTATTGCATCAAAAGCAAGTTTCTCATTCCCCCCTTTTATCCACACTCTTCCATTTTGACCAACAACGATATTACACCCTGTTTTTTCTTTTATTATGTTGATCATAGAACCATTCTTTCCTATAAGTCTTGGAACTTTGCTCGGGGTTATAGTCACGACATACCCGCCATTCAATTTTGAGGTGTAAGAATCTTTTGTGCTTAGATTCACGAATTTTGATTTGGTAACTTTTGTTATCTTTCCAACAACCAAGTCGCCAACATCCAAATATCTCGTAAGATCGGCATCTTTCTCAACATATTCCTTTATGTCGAAAGCCCCTAATTGAGCGTCATAAGGAGAACCAATATCAACTAACCAGAATGAAAATCCTGCCTCTACTATCTCTCCTATTACAACATCTCCAACTTTTGGAATGTATACACCACTCAAAGGAACAACAAAAACAATACTTCCTCTTTTTTTCGTCATACCCACAAATTTCGAATATATTTTTGATCCTTTTCTATATGTGCCGGTTCCAGGCATTACATCCAAACTGTCTACAATAACCTCTCCAGGAAGAACCAATCTTGATTCCTCTTTTTTATCTTCCTCGGTTTTTGTAGTCTCCTTTACATCTCCCTTTTTATATTCATCTTCTTTTTTCTTCACATTTTTCACCTTTTTAGTTAATCATAAGAATTCAAGATTCTACTATATTGGAAATTAATTCTCCATGTGTCAGAGAATTTAATTTTGACAGCAATTCATCAGTCATTGCTTTAGGAAATTCAACAGTTACATACCAGTATTCTCCATACCAATTCTCCTTTAAAATCTTTCCTGCAAAATCTATAATCTGTTTTGCACTTCCGTAATATTTTGCCAAAATCTTGAATTCCATTTTTGTATTTTCCGTGCTTATAGGAATCTTGCCTTTCAGTTCATCCAGTATTTGTTTGAATTGAACTTCAACAGGTTCAAAAGCATCAATTTTTACCCTTACTTCATCAAAAGCGTTTTCTATTCTTGTAGGTGGATAAGGTTTTCCTGTTCTTGGATCTATGACTCTTTTTGAGAAAAGATCTATCAGTCTTTTCCTCTTTTCCTCTATCATCTTCCTCCTTTCTTCTGTTGTTATTTGAACTTCGCCCTTTTCTATGATTTCTTTGCTTATCTTAACAAAATCCGTTGTTCCAAAAGTACTCATTAATATGGATTCGTCTGACCTTTGTGCTTTTTGCAAATCTGAAAATATTCCGTCTCCTATTACAACTTCATCTATCTCAGAAATTTTTCCTTCCTTATATTCCTGAAATTTGTGCTGATCAAGTATAATTTCAAATTTTTTTCCGCCTTTTGTAAGGCGAGCTATAATTTCCTTAGAAGACATTCAATCACCGGGTTTAAATCTTTTTCTTCTCTTCTTCTGTAAGTTCTCTAAATCCATTCTTGTCTATTATACCTATCATCACATTTGACGGCGTGACTTTGGTAGACAGGTTTAATGCCCTTATAGCAAGTTTTGCCGCTTCCAGAACAGATAAACCCTCTTTATATTCTTTAGCTAAGAAATCATTTATCTTTTCAGAAGATTTTCCTATACTTCTTGCTTTACATTCGATTATTATTCCGGAAGGGTCTGTTTCAAACAGACTTGGGCCGTTCTTGTATCCTCCAACAAGGAAAGAAACTCCGTATGGCCTCACACCTCCATATTGAGTATACAATTGCTGTTTATCGGCTATTGATTTTGTCAGTTTGAAAACAGAAATAGGTTCTCCATATATCAGTCTGTTTTGCTGGGCCTTTATTCTTGCACCATCAATAATAACTCTTGCGTCAGCAACCAGTCCTGCAGTTGTGATAGCAAGATGAGTATCAACTTCCACAATCTTTTTGCCTGGATTAATTATCTTTTGAACTCTTTTTTTTACTGCGAACAGAACACCATCTTTGTATATTATACCTATTGTAGTGGCTCCTCTCTTTACTGCTTCTCTTGCGTATTCTACCTGAAACAACCTTCCGTCAGGAGAAAAAACCGTTATCGCTCGATCATAACCCATGCTTTCTGGCATCATTTCCACTTAAATCACCCTTGCATTTAAATATGACTTTTTAATTTTTTATTCTATTCCTTAACTCTAAGAAGTAAACCATGTTTTAAAAAACTATAGGTTTTATTTTGAGTTTTTAATCTTGAGTACTATTGAGATTTATTAAAAAGATGTTGTTTTATGGTGGTCCGGGAGGGGTTCGAACCCTCGACCTCCACGTATCTTTGCATTTTCATACCGACCAAATAGTTTTTTGATCGGAACACTTTTTTCTGAAAAAGGGTTGCTTATCAGCGTGGCGCCCTAACCAACTAGGCCACCGGACCCCAACATACATAATGATAGGAGAAAATATTAAAAACTTATTGACTTTCGGTAAGAATTTAAAATTCCTTATTTCTCTATGTTTTTATGATTGCATGGTAACCTCGTGATTTTAATAATCACCAACTAATAAATT
>CAZKIC010000085.1:0-4034 GCA_964552785.1 uncultured archaeon | reverse complement strand
GGTGTGAATATTATCAATACACCCGGTGCTATCATTTCTCTTAGGGAGGATTTTGTTGATATCGCAATACATCTTTCGTAGTCTGGCTTGGCTTTTCCTTCCATTAGTCCTTTTATTTCTTTGAACTGCCTTCTTACTTCAATCACAATTTGTTGTGCGGCCTTGCCTACTGATTTCATAGTCATAGCTGAGAAAACGAATGGAAGCATACCTCCAATCATCAATGCACCTATGACTTTGACATTAAGCAGGTTTATAATATCTACACCAGCAGCAGTTACAAAAGCAGAGAATAACGCCAGTGCAGTCAAAGCTGCTGAACCAATTGCGAATCCTTTGCCTATAGCTGCGGTTGTATTACCTGCTGCATCTAGTATATCTGTTTTTTCTCTTACTGATTTTGGCAGACCGCTCATTTCCGCAATACCTCCGGCATTGTCAGAGATAGGTCCATATACATCAACAGTAAGAGCAATCACAAGAGTTCCTAACATACCTATGGCAGATAAAGCAACACCGTACAATCCTGCAAACTCGAAAGCAACTACCGCAGTTAAAGCTATTAAGATAACAGGAACAACGGCAGATTCATAACCCAAAGCTAAACCTTGTATAATTAAGGTGGCGGGTCCTGTTTGAGCAGAATCAGCAGTCTTTCTTACAGGTCTGTATGCAGCAGATGTATAATATTCAGTTACTAATCCGATTAACAGCCCAGACACAAGACCAGCCAACAAAGCATAGAAAACACCCATGGATGTAAATGTATTTCCTGCCAAAGTGAATGTATTAGGTAATGCCCAAGGGGTTACAAAATACAATCCTATGGCCATTAAGACTGTGCTTCCTATTAATGCAAATTTAATCGCACTTTCGGGGCTTTTTGAGTTTTTCCCCATTCTTACAAAGAATAGTGTTATTATGGAAGCAACTATTCCAACTGCTGAGACCAAAATAGGGAATGTCAACGCCTTTAAGCTTGAAGCTGCAAAAGCGACAGCACCAATAACTAATGCTGCTGAAGTGCTTTCTGCTATAGAACCAAATAGATCTGAACCCATTCCTGCAATATCTCCAACATTGTCTCCAACATTGTCTGCTATAACCGCAGGATTCCTTGGGTCGTCTTCTGGAATACCTTTTTCTACTTTACCTACTAAATCAGCACCGACATCAGCTGCTTTAGTATATATTCCCCCACCAACTCTTCCGAAAAGAGCCATCATAGAACCTCCGAGACCGAATCCTGCAATGGACTCAACCATTGAGTGAAGTTCTAATCCAAATTTTTGGTAAAGAAGGAACAAAGTCATTAAACCAAAAACAGCAAATGAGACTAAAGATAGACCTAAAACAGAACCTCCTTTGAAAGCAACTTTGAATCCTTTCTGTAAGCTTTCCCTGGATGCTTCTGTAGTTCTTACATTAGCTCTTGTGGCAACAGTCATACCTATAGCCCCAGAGACAATGGATGCCAATGCACCAGCTATAAATGCAATGGCTGTATACATACCATCATTGTATGCAGTCGAAGGAATGTCTAAGAAGGCCCATATCAAAGCCGCCACAATCACAATGAAAACAAACATTATTTTGTATTCTGCTATCAGAAATGATTTTGCACCTTGTGCAATGTATTCTGATATCTCCTGCATTTTTTTATCTCCTGCACTCATTCTCTTTATTGAAGCATACGTAATACCAGCCATTAGGAAAGCCAGTATACACACTCCAAAAATGATGCTTTCTATCATTTGGTTTCCCTCCTTATTTAATCAATAGATATATTGCAGAGCCCAGAATAACCAGACTCGCAATAGACTTGCCGTCAATAAACGGCACGCGAACATAAATCAAAGCTAATGATAATAGCAATAAAATCCCCAAAATCTTATTATTGTTCATATACTCACTTGCTTTATTATTTTATCCTTAGTTTCTCAATAACATAACCTCTTTCATCAACCTCAACTATTGTTGATGGAGTTCCATGGACCATACCACTATCTATTATGATATCAACCTTTTCTTTAAGTTCTTTTGGTATATCCTCAAGTTTTTTGTGTGGTTTTTCTCCAGAAAAATTAGCGGATGTTGTTATGAACGGCAATCCTGATTCCTGAACAATGTCCTGGAATGTTGAATTTATTATCCTTACTCCTATTCTCTCATTTGGGGAAACATAACTCATGAAATGCGGCAGTTTTTTCTTCAATAAGAATGTATAAGGTCCAGGAAATCTCTTTTTCATTTCTTTTATTTCAATTTCATTTACATCAAAATTTCTTTGTATCCATTCTAAAGAAGGAGCAATTACAGAAAGTGGCTTATCGTGAGTTCTGCCTTTTATTTCTTTTATTCTTTCAACAGATTTTTCATTTGTTGCATCACAGCCCAGACCGTAAACAGTATCAGTTGGGTAAAGGAAGATTTTCCCTTCTTGTATGTATTTGACAAATTCCTTTTTTCTTCTTAAAGCATTAATCAGCTTTACTTCCATGTTGTTTACTTTAGAAGTGAGTTTTTTAAATCTTTCATCAATGAGTTATGAATCCGATAATAGACGTAAAAATAGTTTTAAACAAATCAACAAAAAACTTGTACGTTTTCACTATAATATTGTTCTTCAGCAGCCCTTTAAGAATACCGGAATTTTCCTGAGTCTTATTAAATAATTTGTTGTTTGTTGTATTTTTCAATAGATTGTAGGTAGTGTTTGTATTGTTTTCATTATGGGTCTCTCCCTCATTGCCATTGTTCTTGTTTGGTATATTTTCTATTTTGTTGGTTTCATTTTCTTTGTCTGATAATTGAGTAGCATTAGATTCAGTAGCATTTGTATCGTTCTCTTCTTTGATAATTATAAATCCTCCTCCCCCGCTGGAACTTTTAGGAGAAGGAATGTCAACAGAGAAAGAAACATTCACAGAGGCATTATTCATAAAAGTGTCATTAACCTCAAAAACAAGGAAATAAGAGCCGTCTTTTAAGCTAAGAGTTGTGTTTTTGCAGATATTGGATATAATATTATTGTTTAATTTCAACAAACATCCAGAAAGTTCTTCATTTTGGCTGAATTTAAAATTAATATTTTCTGTAGTGTATGTCTTGGATACTGGAGATAATATAGATACATTAGGAGGAGTTAAGTCTTCAGTAACATTCAGCAAAGTCACATTATAAGCATTCTCAAAGAGATCGCTAATGGTAATATTCACATATTCTAAAGTAATATTTGTGTGGTTGAATGTAATTAATTGGCCGTTTACAGAGGCATTGCTTATATTTACAGAGATTATTAAGGAATCATTGTCGGGATCAAAAATATACGGACTCAAATTAAATGTATATTTGCTGTTCGCTTCGAAAGTTATATTTGGGGGCAAGTTTAGGAAATACGGAGCTCTGTTGACATTAATGATCTCTAAATTAAGAACAAAAGTATCATTCAAGGAATTGTTAACCCATATTAATATTGTATAATTTCCAGCATCATCGAATGTTGTATTAAATTTGATGACTCCTGTAGTTGAGTTTATCTCAAATAAAGAACTGTTGTCATGGAACTCAAAGGAGTCATTGTCAGGATCAGAAGCATTAACATCCAGGAAGAAAGACGAGTTCTCATAAACCACATACTTCTTGGCTAATTCAGATTTATTAATCACAGGATTTCTGTCTTTGTTTAGAACATTGACTGTAAGATTATGAGATGCATTTAATCCGTCAGAATCGTAAACAAATATCTCATAGAAATAAGTTCCATTAGATGTAAAATTAAAACTCTCATTGTATGAAAATGAACTCAAGTTGCCAGAGAAAGAAGTTGAATTAAATACCAATGTTCCATTCCTTAATATTTCTGTGTAATTGTGATTATTGTCATAATCAAAAGAGCTATAAGTTATATAAAGAGTTTGATTCTCGGTTATTGTTTTGTTGTATGTATAGTTTTGGAGATACGGGGGTGTGGGTGTATTATTTATGTAAAGAACTAAGATTGTGTAGTTTGACGCATTGTATGCATCATAAAC
>CAZKIC010000084.1:0-4098 GCA_964552785.1 uncultured archaeon | reverse complement strand
ATATATGACGGAAGCAAAGATGAAGAAATAGAAGCTATAAGAATGATATCAGAAGAGCTTAAAAGAATAAACAATGAAAAAGGAACAAAATACAACACAGAAATAAGAGATCCAAAAAGGGCCATAAAAGAATTTGAAAAAATGTACAGAGATTTGTTTGAAGAAAAAGATATTGAGGCAATGTATTCTGTAGCTAGAGTCGCCCAACAGTATTTGCTCCTTGATAATAAATTGTTATATGACCGTCCAATTCAAATAAAACACAAGAAAAACAGAAAAATAAATTCCCTGAAAATAGCGAGATACAAATATGAAGGAAATGATGAATTACTAATAATAAAAAGCAATGAAAAAGATGCTGGAGAAATATTCAAACTAATCAAAAAAGAAAGTGAAGAAAAAGAATTGTGTTTAAAGGAAGTCCACACAGAAAGAGGTAAAGAATTGGAGATAATAGACAATGAAAAAATAATACACATAAGAAAAGAAAAAGGAAATATATTAATAGAGTATAGAAGTTCTCAAGAATCAAACAGCGAGATAAACAGAATATTCTATAAAGAATACGCAGATATAGTTGAGATATATAAAAGAAAAGATCTAAGGACGAACATAACAATACAAGACGAAGAAATACTAAACCATCTTGGGTTTATAGTGGATGTAAAAAACCTCCCCGAAATAATTGGAGACGACTATATAAAATATCCAAAAAAAAGCGAGTATCAGTCGCTTCATCTTATAACCACCCACAGAACAGAATTCCACATAAGAACCCCATTTATGGATGCGAGAGAAAAATTTGATCCAAAACAAAATCACTCCGCATACAAGAACAAAGTTGAAGAAGAAATAGAAGAAGGAATTGAAGAAAGAATTGAAGATGAAAAAATAGAAAATAAGCACATAAAAAGATTATATAAAAAGAATTTCAAAAAAGAAGTTAAAAAGCTGATAGAGAGGGTAAACAAAAACATACAAGAGAAATATAGAGAGAAAATAGAAGAAACAAAAGAAAGTATTATAAAAGACAGAAGAAACCTCAGAGGTCAGATAAGAAAACTTAACGCATACATATGGTGTCTTGCAGAAGATTTTAAATACGAACGAAGAAGACCTGAACTCATGATAAACCTACTGGTAGAATATGTCCTGGAGAACAAAATTGCTTCCGGGAACCAGACAGATCTTGAAGACATACAAAAAGAATATGAGAGAATAGGTGTGTTCTTTGACGAAAAGAAAGTAAGGGAAGCTATAACATACAATTACATGGTTCAGGAAAGAATAGATCCTTTAATAAACAGATATATAAGAAGAGCGGGCCAGATGAGAAAACCTTCTTTGTTATATATCCTGGAAAAGGCAAAAAAATATATATCAACTGAACTGGATAATTTCAAAACTGAAGATCCGTTAATAAAAGAAAGAATTGAAAAACTAAAGAATTATGTAGAAGAAAAAACAAAAAACATAAGCTACAAAGAAAAAACAGACGAAAAAGAAATAATAGACAAATTAAGAAAACACTCAAAAGATCTCCCTGATGAGTTCATCGGATTCATCATGGGCTATAGACAGAATCAACAACAAAATTAATTATAACACAGAAAAGGTGGATGAAAAACATTATAAAGTTCTGATAAACAGAAAAGAGATGAAACACAATAATTTCTACAAAATATAATTAGGTTGAAATGGAGAGGAAAAACTTAAGAGCAAAAGTAAAAGAGAAAACACATCTTTCTGAATTTTGAAATTGTTTTTGAAACAGGAGTAAATATCATCCAGTTTTATCCTGATTCTTTTCCCCGTACAATTCATCAAGTATCTCTGCTTCTGCTTTAGTTTCGAAAGATTTTATTTTATAATCTATCTCGGCTATTAATTTTTCAACCTCTTCTATTTTTAGTTTTCTATTCTCTTCGTCTAAACAATCAGTACCAAGGTATGATTTTAGAAGTTTTTTATCCCCTTGTTTTACTGCTACAAACTGTTCAGGTAGTCCGTTAGGCGCATTTTCTTTATAAAAAACCATACTATATAATGCCTTACGAACTGCTGTAAGCTCCGCTTTTTCCTTCATGGGTTTTTTGGTATCCTCCCCCAATTGCTCCAAGACAGTATCAAAATTATACCTTCTGCCTGCTTCAAGAAGTGCAAATATAAAACCAAGAAGAAAGCCAAACATCGCGCCATAAAGTTCTTTAGAAAATATAAAGGAAAGGATTACGACAATAATAAAGATTGAAAGAGCAATAAGAGATCCTACTGTATGGTTTTTAAAAAAAGTCTTAAGGTCCTTGAAATAACTTTTCTTAAAAAGAATTATGACAATTAAAACACCAATCAAAATAAGAAAAAAATAAACTGGTAAACCAATGAGAAGTTTGGAGCCTACGTAATATCCAGCAAACGTAAACATTAATATCAAAGGCGAATGTACAATAAATATAGTGAAAACTTTACTTCCTATAAAGAAACCATATTCTCTTGCTTTTTTCCTGTAGTAATGACTTAAACCCAGAACAAACAAAGCCGTGGAAAATATAACTATAGCCATAAAACTTCCGAAAGAAGTAATAGTATAGACTAAACCAGTCAAAATACCTGTTGGTATGGATATTATCGCCAACAACAATGAAATGGCGAGAGGTATTTTTCTCCCCAAGGTACTACTAAAAAAACCAATCTCCAAAATTATAGAGTACAATATCAACCATATTAGTAAGAAAGGTGCTATAACTAAAATCACATACTGCCACACATTACTAAAACTTGGATTCGTGAACAGTTCTACTGTTCTTGTAGAGATAGTGTCTACAGAAAAATCTCTAAGATTATCGAACGCTGCAAATACTTCTTTGAATACAAAATTAAAGACCAATAAAAAAAACGAAAAATAAAAATAAGGATTTTTTCTCATATCATCACATTATTTAACTTCCATATAATTGTTCTACTAGTTTATTTTTTTGAACATCCTCAAGATACTGTCTTTTTGTCTGATACATTTTAATTTGTTCCTGGAGCTTTTGTTTCTCTCCTTCTAGTTCTTCTTCAGTGTAGTCTCCTTCAGACAATATTAGTGTATCGCCAACCTTTATCTTGCCAACATGCTTAAGATGTGTTGATGGGTCAAAACCACCCGTAGCTATCTCTTTTGTAATCAACTCAATTCCTGAAGAAAGCTCCGAGATTATAACATTCAACTTTGATTCATCTTTAATAATGTCTTCATTTATACCTTTAATTGCGTGTTTTCTACCCCATTCCAGAAAAGCATATCCGCTAGACACAATAAATCCTAACAAAGCTCCCAAAATATTTGCAGAAATATTGTATCCAGAAGATGAAGTTGAAGAAGAAGGAAATAAGTTCTCATTATACCTAAGGGTCGTGTCAACACCTAAGTCGTATGCATTCACAATATACACGGACCCTACTAAAAAAAAACATACAAAACCTAAAATTAATAAAAACCTCATATCATCACTTTTTAAAAATCCGCCATATAAATGCCCCGATAGCAGCAATTATTACAACCCATAAAATAAAAGTTCCGAAACCAGACGACCCTGCTGATGAAAAACTTAAAGATGGTAAAGAGATATTCAATGCGTTAAACACAAACGGCCCTGCAACCCAACCCGCTAATGTTCCGAAAGCAATTAAGGGTAAATGTATTACAAAAATGGTAAAAAATCTGCTGCCAAAAATAAAATTATAATTATTTGCTTGTCTTCTGTAATACGTACTCAAACCCAAACCAAAAAAAGCCGCGAAAAAAACAATAACAGTTAATATAACTCCTATTTGAGAAAATAAAAACACAATCTGTTCAAAAATACCTAAAGGTATTGCCATTATAGCCATAAATAAAGCCAAAGGCCCTCTAAATCTATTAGCCTCTGTTTTACTGAACAAACCCAATTCTACAATCAATGCATAAAGCAAAGTTACCATAAACAAAAAAGGGGCAATTACAAAAATAATTAAAACCGCCCAAGGGTTCAATCCTCCTGCCAACTGCCCAACAACACCCCCTTTAGATAAAATTGTATCGACACCGAATACTTTGAAAACAACATCTAAAGC
>CAZKIC010000083.1:0-4119 GCA_964552785.1 uncultured archaeon | reverse complement strand
TGTTGCAGTTGCTCCGTGTTGTCCTAAAGCAGCTCCTACGTTTATAGCACTTACTACATCAGCTACATTTGCATCAGCTCCAACAACGACAACTGTGTTTCCTGGGTTCATGCTGTCGAATGTGTCGCTAATACCAGCAGCAAATGCAGGTGCCATTAATGTTGCTCCAGCCATTAATACGCTGGCAGCACCACTCAATACTTTCTTAATTGTTTGCATTTGCACTACCTCCGTTTTTTATAATGTATTTATTTACAATGAGTCTATATCTCCCATTGCCCTCTCCAGAAAGACTCCAAACTCTAGAGTAATCTGAAGAGCTTTAAACATACTTTGTCCGGCCTTATATATAAACCTTTCGTGTAACTGTTCACCAATAAAAGATATATAACATCATAATGTTTATTTTCCTAAAAAAAGCCCAATTTAACTTTATTTTTGTTCCAATTTGTTTTTTTAAGCTTAAAAAACAAAAATAACTCACAAAACAAAAGAAAAAACAAATTGTAAAATATACAGGAAATAAGGAGATTTTACTGATGTTGTTTATACAGCGTTAAAAACAAAAAATAAACTGTATAAACGATGCAAGAAATCAAAACAATAACAAAACAACACAAACAAAAAAATAAATGTAAAATATATAAAATTATGTCGCTCATTTCAAACAATGGTTAAAAAAGAAAATAACGACGAGATAATAATAGACAAGGATAAAATAAAAGAATATGCAGATAAATATGGATTCTTTGTTGGCCTGTTGGCTGTTTTTGGTATTGCATTATGGCTAAGAACGTTCCCTATGAAATTCGAATATCTGCAAGCAATAGATCCTTTTTATCTTGCAAGAATGACAGAAACAGTAATAAATAATAACTTCCATGTTCCTTCTTTAGACCCTTTGAGGTATTTCCCGACAGGATTCAACACAAAAACAGAAGGTTATCTATTCTATTATTTCTATGGAATAATATACTACCTCATATCAAAAGTAACAACCCTGTCCTTCCTTGAATATGCTAAATTCATACCTGCCTTTTTCGGCTCTTTGATCACAATACCCATATATTATATAGGTAAAGAACTATTTGACAGAAAAACAGGACTAATAGCGGCATTCTTTTTTGCCGTCTCTCCTGCTGTGCTGTTCAGAACCTCTGCCGGGTTTTTCGAAAAAGAGCCTATTGGCGGTCTTTTCATGTTCACAGCAGTATGGTTTATCTTAAGAGCTTTAAGAAGAAATTCTTTATTAGACAGCTTAATTGCAGGCATGTCTTTACTATACGCATCAATAATGTGGGGAGGTACATCATCCATATACCTCGTATTATTAGGTTTCTTCGGAATATACATACTAACTGGAAAATACAAAAAATCCTTGTGGAAAACATACACCGGCGTAATTGTTATGATATTTATACTTTCTTTAGTGTATCACAGATATAGCTTTAACACAACCATCATACAAGCAATGTTTGGATTATATATAATTTTATCTTTAATAGAACTATACAAAATAAAATACAATCAAACACAAGAGCAAATGCAAATAAAAATCCCTGTATTCATGTCTATTGGTGGTCTCCTATTATTAATATCCTCTCTATTCAGCTCTACTGTAGCACACATATTGAAAGGAATAAAAAATTACCTGTTCTACTCAAAAGGTGTAATCGGAAGTACCGTAGCAGAGAATATAGATGCTACATGGAATGATTTTGTAGTCAGGTTGGGAACAACATATGCAAAGGCAGACTTAAGGCCTTATGGCATAGATTTCATAACTTCCGTATCTAGTGTGTGGTTACTGTCATTCATTGGTTTAATATTGATAACATACAACACATTCAAAAACAAAGAAAACCAAAACTATCTGTACAGCACCATGATAGGTGTTTTGACATCCTTATTGTCCATATACTTGTTTTTAACAACCCAGGGTCCTGGAAAATCAAGAATATACACATTATATGTAATATCATTCATCTTCGTAACATATATGATAACAAAAGAAAACTACAAAAACGGGCTAATTGTGGCTTTCTTCTATGCAACAATTCTCGCGTTCTTCACAAAAGTGAGGATAATATTCATAACAGGGCCGTTTGCCATTATTGTTGGAGCTTACACACTTTCAAAATTAATCGATATTGTAAAAAATTTCAACCAGAATAAAGCAAAACTCGCCATAAAATATCTTGCGTATATTTTCATTGTACTGACAATAACATCAAATGCTCTTGCAGGGCATGGGCATGTTTTGTCCAAACAACTACGCCCGTCTTTCGGTGGTGGTTGGCCAGAAGCAATGGAATTTTTAAAAACAAACACATCTGAAGATTCAGTAATATTAAGCTGGTGGGATTTTGGTTATTGGTTCCAATCAAAAGGCGAAAGAACAACTTTACTGGATGGAGGAAACCAGCTTGGCGAAAGAAATGTGGAGGCCGCAAGATATTTCACAGGATATTATAACGAAACAGAACAACTTGAATATCTGAAAAGATGGCATCCAACACATATATTGGTAGATGCATCAATGATCGGAAAATACGCAGCAATGTCAAAAATAGCAAATGACGGCAAAAAAATAGATTCCTATCTACAAATGAGGTTAGCAAAAACATTAGATAAAGGCAATGCAACAATATTAGATTATAAATTAGGCAATGTTTATGATCTGTATGTGCCTGTAAACACAAACAACGGAAAAATAGCAGGCAAAATAATACTCTCCGACAACATAAGAGGTGCGAGTGTAGTCATAGAAAACTTATGTCAAGACAAAATAATAAAATTAGTTGAAGAAAATGACGCATTCCCTGGTTGTGTAATTATAAGCCAGAATATAGCTCTTTTGGCATCCGAAGAAATCAAAAACTCTCCTTTCAACAGAATGTATATAATGGATCTATATGACTTGGACTATCTAAATAAAGTTTTCGACAACGGAGAAATAAAAATCTTCGAGATTAATTATACCAAGATTGACGAAACACTTTCAAAGATGATAGAATGAACGAGATACAAATTAGTGTTTTAATAAGTTCTTTAATATCACTATCTGTAACCTTAATAATAACTCCAAAATTTATATCCTTCTTTAAGAGAATAAATGCAACCGGTTATGATATAAACAAAAAAGAAAAGATTGAAGTAGCAGAAATCGGGGGAATTCCAACACTTATTGGTTTCATCTTTGGAATTTCTACATATATGGCAATACAGACTTTTTTGTTCAATTCAACCTCATATATAGACATGTTAGGGGCATCATTAACCATAACACTTATTGTTTTAGTCGGATTCCTTGAAGATCTCACTATTTTAGAAAAAGGTTCAAAGCATAAAAAAGTTGGTTTTGGTCAGATATATAAAATCCTGTTACCTGTAATCCCTGCAATTCCTCTAATGGCGATAAATGTTGGTGTTTCAGTGATAAACATACCTCTTTTCGGTTATGTTAATCTTGGCCTTTTATACCCTCTAATCATGGTCCCTGTGGCAATAATTGGAGCCTCAAACGCAACTAATTTGCTCGCTGGATTGAACGGCCTGGAGTCTGGATTGGGTATAATAACGTTGTCATCTCTTGGTTTGTACGCGTACATCCACCATGAAATAAACGCATTTGCAATAGCAACTATTTTTGTCTTTGCGCTTATTGGCTTCTGGTTTTTCAACAAATATCCCTCAAAAATGTTTCCTGGGGATTCTTTAACATATTCAATAGGTGCTGTAATCGCAACTGTGGCAATATTAGGAAATATGGAAAAATTCGCCGTAATGATATTTCTGCTTTGGTTCATAGAATTCTTTTTAAAATTAAAATCAAAGTTCAGGGCAGAATCTTTTGGAGTAATACAAAAAGACGGAACATTAAAATCAAAATATAAAAAGAACTACAGCCTTACTCATATAATAATGAATTCTGGAAACTTCACAGAAAAAGAAATAGTGTATATAATATACGGAATACAAATAATAATCTGTTTTATTGCTTTTATACTCTCACTATAGCATTTCTAACCAACCACATTTGTTTTTGGGATCTCAACCTCCTTAGATATGAAATATCTTAGGATCCATAAATCTTTGATTTATCGGACTTTTTTTGAA
>CAZKIC010000082.1:0-4139 GCA_964552785.1 uncultured archaeon | reverse complement strand
ATTCTCTTCCTCGTTCAGTAAATTTGTATTCATATTTATAAGGATCTGGCTTTTCTAAAAGTCCTAAATCAACGAATGGCTCTAGACGAGGAGTTATGGCATCTATTTTGGCTCCTCGCCCCCCCGTTCTCGGTTTATTAACCCAGATTTTAATTTTTTTTGCTGACTCAACTAAATGATTTATCCTTTCCCTATCCACTCCACTGGTTATATTAGGAGTATAAACCTTAGCTATTTTCTCGTAAATTTCTGGAAGATAATCTCCAGCATTCCAATCAGAAAATGAAGTTTTAAAATTTAATAACTGGATATATAGCAATTTAAGCACATCACCATCGTTTTCCAGAATGGAATATAAGAAGACATATTTTTGATAATCATTTAAAAGTAATGGGTTATGGTTTGGAGTATAAGTATTAAAACTATTTATTTCATCCTTAGAGACAAATTGTAAAAATACCTTTCCTCTTACTAATAAAGAATAAATTTTTTCACGCGCAAAGCCCAGAGAGGAAAGGAAATAAGGATACCTCTTTTGGGAATCGTAAGAATATAATTTGCCTGTTTTAGAAGGAATTTTAGGATCGGATAGATATAGATCTTGTAGTTCTATGTATATCTTCTCTTGAGTATTTTTAGAGTGATTTCGTAGTCTACTTTTAACATATTCTTCTATTGAATCATTTAATGGAATATTTATTTTTTTAGAAAGTATCTTTGCTAAATCCTCACCCAGAACCTTCAACGGAGTGCTATCATTCTGCGAAGCTTTGTATACCAGATACTTAAGAAACCCAAGTCTCTGCTGTGAACGATGTGGATTCTTAATAGCTCTAATAAACATCTTTAAAATCCCCCATGTATAGTTATGCGGGGTCTAACGTCCATAAAGAAAGCTCTATCAAGTTCAGTGTTAGATACTAATGCCTGTCCCACATCGAGAGATCTTAAAGACTCATCAAAGGCTAAATTTCTACCAGAATATTTTATTTCGTCTGGAAGGGCTGATTTTAAATTTCTTTTTACATACTCAATATCCTGCTGAACCGTCAATCGGTGGATAATCATAGTATCAACCTGAGCAAGAATTCTTGAATCAATAGCGGAAGGCTGTTGTGTAGTAAACATAAAAGATATCCCAAAATTACGACCTTCTCTAACAAGTTTAACTAAAAGTTCACTGGCAGGATTTTTCCTTTCAGCAGGAAGAATGTTTTGAGCTTCATCAATTACAATCCAGCAGGGAGGGACATAGTTTTTATCAAAAATAGAATCTTTTGTTTCACCGGTGATTAGTTTATGTTTTTCAATTTCACTTGCTTGAATACGATTCTCTATTATCTTTTTTATTAAAGAAGAGGTAATTATAAGTCGTAAGTCATCGGGTATCTTATGTAAAAGAAGAATGCTCAGATATCCAGGTTTGAGTAGTTCTTCTAATTTTGTTCCTTCTTTCTGAAATAAAGGATTGTGAGAGAAGGTTATTAATTGCTGAAGAAGCGCACGCCTTGTTTCTGAATGGTAAATCTGGGATATCTCAGAATCGCTTTTGAGACAATTTATTAAGTCTTCTATAGAATAGCTTTGCGAAGGAGAAAAGCGTCTCTTTTCATCTCGCCAGCCTTCTTGGGTAACTTTTATATAGACCTCATTAAGTAGCTGGCCTATCCTGTCTGAATAGATATCTACTCCTAAAAGGTATCCCCAATCGGAAGCTGAAAGGTTTGAAGTATTAAGAGTAAATAGAGCGGGGTTAGATAAAGATAGAGACGTTCCATTTTGCTTTGGTTCAAATAAAAGAACATCTAAAGATTCGGATTGTAAATTCCATCTTTTTTGTAAAGAGATTTGAGATTTTACTATCTCGGAGGATGATTCTTTTAGTGGAAAACGCATCCATTGATAAATCCCTAATGTGTCAAATAAAAGGACTGCTTTCTTTTTTGAGATCGTAGAGATAGCGGTTTTCTCACTTTTTGTTGATAGTCCCTCTACTATACTTCCTAATGTATAAGACTTTCCTGATCCTCTTTTACCAAAGATTGCTACCACGTGTTCTGAAGCCACTTCAAGAAAGACAGAAACAACACTTCCTATTTCTGCGAAACGACCTATTAAAATCCTATCAGGATAAGCTCTCTCATCTTGCAGTCCTACAATGATTTCTTTTCCTATAAATTTAGGTTTTACAGTAAATTTCTTCATAATAATTATCCAAAAATAAGAGGTGCAATTTCATTTACTATTTCTGTATCAATAATTGGTTGTTCCTTATCCCAAGCAGTAATAGCACACTCATTAATTGCTCTAATTATATTTCTTGGTAAGGCTTTCTCAGGATCCTGGGTGGCATATTCTGCTAAGAGGTCAAAAGCATCAGCCTTAAAAGGATAAGTTTCTAAACTAACTCCTAATTTCTCTTCTTTTATCCTTTTATCAGCTTTTTCTTTATCAATAAATTCATCAAGCATCTCTTTAACAAAGGTTTCTACATCTTTAACTGCTGGCAGGTGAGGTATTTCTATAATATTGTCCTGACCTACTCTGGTGCGAATATCAGCCCGGTAATACCATTCTGGCATATCATCAAGAGTAACCGCGGTCCCGGCAATGATAAAACCTACAGTGGAATTAGATGGTTCGGCAAGCTTTCTGAGATAGTCATGTAAAGATTCCATCGCATCGCGACCTTTTTCTCCTCCACCCACATTTTTGAATTGCTCAGCTTCATCAACGAGGAATATTAATTTTTCACCATTCCTTTCTGCCAAACGCCCCAATCCTTCAAGTAGATTAATCATATCTCCAACCCCAACATCTCCTAAATTCCTTGTAACACGTAAACTTTCAAGCTCTTTTGCTGATAAAGTCTGCCCACAAAACCATCTCCAAGCAGTAAAAGCAAGATCCCCTCTGGTTAATCCTTTAGAAGACTCAACCATGTTTATTTCGTTACGAAAGACTTTCTTTAGTTCAGCCTCAAAATTAGTTCCACTTGAAGAAAGTCCTTCAATCCATATGGCTACTTGATCTTTCCCTAACGCCTCCATCAGTTGGAGATGCCAATCACGAAAATTAGACTTACTCCTCATCTCAAGATCTAAATGGACAGTATGGATGTTTAACTTGCAAGTACTCGGTTTGTTATTTCGCAGGACATATCCAATATAGAAAAGTGTCTGGGTTTTGCCCGAACCAAATGGACCATAAATCAACATTTTAGGCACGCCAGGAGACAAAAAAGCTCTCTTTAGCTGATTCAACAATTGTGTTTTTATGGTTTCTCGTCCAAAGTAGAATTTTGCATCTTCAGGATTGATTTTTGGATCAATAGTAAAAGAGTCTCTTTCTTTTAAACAAAACCACTCTCTAAAATCCATGGCTACCTCCTTTCATAAGTTATTTTTTTCACTACTTTACTTTCCTTTAATGTTCTTAATCTTACACTTCCCCAATGGTAAAGTTCACGTAGTATCTGTTTTCCTTTATCGTGATGAAATATTAACATTCCAATTTCAATATTCTTTTCAATAGAAGTTTGGGTAAGATTACCCGAACCCAATAAAGCAAATCCTGAATCTCGCCCCATACAGATATAAAGCTTGGCATGAAGTGAGTTGTTATATCTTATTTCTACAAAATCCGAGTCCATTAAGATATTTACTGCTTCAATATGAAAATCATCTTGTGGCTCTCTGGTAATTATGTAAGTTAGTATCCTTTCACTATCTATTTTTTCTTTTAACCTCTCTACCGAGAATCGTCTACCTGACAAACTTCCCATTATAGGGGTTATAATGATCAAATTGAGTAATTCCATGTCTGACAAAAAGAACCTTTTCAAAAAATCCTCAACAGGATTTTCAGTTACCTTAACGAATGCAAAAGTTTTCTCATTGCTCATGACTATTTCTTTTTAGATGTATTTTTTATATTTTTTAAACTTCCTTCTTCTATCCATCTATCAATTAAATCCTTTTTAAAACGCCATTGACCAGCAATTTTAAAAGAAGGTAATATTCCTTGTCTGGCCAAACGATAAACAGTATGTTCATCCATTTGAAGATATTTGGCCACCTGTTTTACTGTCATTATCTCTTTTTCTTTCTCCTTCATAACCCGACCTTTTTCTTCTTATT
>CAZKIC010000081.1:0-4167 GCA_964552785.1 uncultured archaeon | reverse complement strand
ATAATGAATATACTAAATCTTTTAAAAAACCCTTCAAAGGAGTTTGACAAAAACATAAAAGCAAATATGAATGAAGGAATATTGGCAACAATATACGCTTCAATTATGGCAAGTGTGTCACTGACATACTACTTTTCAAAACAGTACTATGTTCAGCAAAACCTAACAGAAATAATAAAATATGCATTGGGTGCATTCTCAATATCATTCCTGGCATTTTTGTTTGTAGCTTATTTATTAACCGTTTTTGTTGACATAATGGGGGGGAAAGGAAAATATAAGGATGGTGTTTTGTCTGTTGGTTATACCTTCTCACTACTAACAACAGGTATAGTTTTAAGTTTCTTGTTGGGAACAATACCCCAAATAGGGTCTTTATTAAGCTTAATAACAATAACTCTTATTACAATAAGCTCGTATGGATTGTTTTTAACAAGCATCCATAAATTATTCAAAGTAGAATTTATTGTAGCGGTTGTAACAAGCGTTGTCCTTGTATATGGAGGAAACTACTTCCTTACAAACTTACTAAGACAGCTTGCTTAATCCTCTCTTCTTTTTCTTTACTTCTGTAATTTTAATATTGCTTCAGCAATATCTCCATTGGTTTCATCTAAAACTTCTCTTGCTCTTTCTTGAGAAACTTTGCCTTGCTCTGCAACCAACTTTATATCCTCTTCTGAAAAGTTTTGAATATCTCTTTCAACAATATTTCCTTGAATCTGTATTGTTTGCTGACCCATAGCATTTATTTTTTGAACAGACGGGTTCTCAACCACAATTTCTTTATCTTTTGTTCTTATTATTACTTCAACAGCATCTATATTTTCTGTCTTCATCCCGAGCTGCTTCATCATCTTCTCCATTTGACGTTGGTTTAAACCACCTAACATATATATCACCTAACAAAATTATTGATCTCTTATGAACCTATAATATACTTATTTAGGAATTAATTTATTAAATATTCCACAAATATGTTTATGGATTTTTTAATATTGATATTATTAATACTTATCGGAATATTCGCAGGAACAATATCCGGACTAATTCCTGGTATACATGTAAATATGGTTGGTCTGGGAATGTATTTGTTGATAAGCAACTATAATCTCGAAGATATGTTCTCGCCTTTAGCTCTTTCTGTTTTTCTCTTAAGTGCGGCAATAACACATACTTTTGTCGATTTCATACCTTCAATATACCTCGGGGCTCCAGAAGAAGGGACCGCACTGTCTGTATCAATAGGACATCAGTATTTTAACAAAGGACTCGGCAGAAAGGCTGTAATTCTAACAATATATGGTGGTCTTATAGGCACAATAATCCTGTTGTTTGTATCTCCTCTAGTATTCATTATAATCCCAAAAATATACCCTTTAATAAAATCATTAATCCCGTACCTTCTGATTTTTTTCTTAATCTACTTAGTAATAAGACAAGAAAAAAGAAAGTTATCCATAGCCATTATAATCTCAACAGGAGTTCTTGGATTAATGGTGCTAAATGCCCCTATAAACAAAATGTACTATCTATTCCCTTTGCTCAGTGGTTTGTTTGGTGTCAGCACACTAATACTATCTCTAGAGAATAAAGGAAAGAGAATAAAGGAAAAGAACTTTAAATTAAAAAAAGAAGATTATTATAAGGGCTCTTTTCTCGGGGTTGTTGGAGGTATTCTCGCAGCCTTGGTTCCTGGTTTGGGCGCGACAGCGAGTGGTATGTTGGTAACAAACATAACCAAAACAATAAAGAAAGATATATTTATAACCACCATTGGAACCATAAACACAATAGATGCGTTCTTATCTATAATTGCTATATACTTAATAGGAAACGCAAGAAGCGGAACAGCTGTAATAATAGACAACATAATAACAATAACAACTAAAGAAATTGTGATCATGGCGTCTGTGGCTCTTGTGGTTGCCGCAATCTCATCTATCTTAACATTAAAAATACTGAAAATATACTCTCAAATAACAACAAAATACAGCCACAAAAGAACAAGTATTTTTGTTCTTGTTTTTATTCTTATTATGACTATTATATTAACAAACTATATAGGTGTATTAATACTTGTCACTTCCACCGCTATTGGTATCTACACCCAAACAAAAAAAATAAATAAAACAATACTTGGGTCTGTATTGGTAATACCTACAATATTGTTTTATCTTTTGTAAAGGATTTGTAAAAAAACAAACATAAAAAATATACCACAAATCTATAGAAATATATATAAACAGAAAAAAACAATATATACTTGTGATTAAATGAAGCTTTTCGGGGTGCTTACCGAATAGCAGGGAATGAAGCAAAAACAAAAGCAGACCCTACAAAAAAGCTCTGTTTTACTCACGCATCGGACAGGACAAGGAACCCCACCGAGGTAATCGGTATAAGTTGTTTTTGCCTTCCAGCCTGTCCGAGCCCAAGTTTTTCTGATATCAGTAAAATACACAACATAATAAAATATTGATATAGTTATATCATATAATTAATACTTTTGTTAAAATAAACAATAACAAGTATATAAAGTGATATATCGATATATGTATACGTGAAGTCTTCTAAGTTTCATACATATACAGATGAATTACATGAACCCCCTTATTTCCTGTGGAACTAAAAATAAATGTTTATGGTGTTGCTCTCGTTTTTAAAATAAAATAAATCGTGATGTCACAAATATGTAACACAATATACTTCACATGAACCCCCTTATTTCCTGTGGAACTAACACGTGACATTAGAAAAAACAACCAGAACCAAAAAAAATAATTATTTAAAAGAAAAAAGATTTGTTTGCCTGTCCTTCTTACCAAACATCCCTTCAAGATCTTTTTCTATTATTTCAAATGTTTGAATGGTGTAATTTGAAAGTTTATAAGTTTCCATTATTTGTTTTGTTGGTTCAACATATTTCCTTACTGCTCCTTCATTAACCGTCAATAGAATCTTTCCTCCACACTTCGTGCATTTTAATCCTGAAAGAGGCACCCTTCTGTACTTTTCATTACAATCCACACACCTTAATGTCTGTCTTGTAAACTTCCTCAAATTGCCGATTATATCTTTGAAGAAATGCATATTTAAGAGTTTTTCGGCCACAGAATTTTCATCAACAGCTCTTATTTTTTGTCCTAACTGTAGCTGCGCCCTGACTTTATCAGACATTGCTCCTAATTCAACATACTTTGATTTTATTGGTCCGTCTGCTATGTCGTTCGTATCATGAGTGAAAGAAATATTAAATGGGTTGCCTCCTTTCATCAAATCCTCGATAATTGTTATTTTTGCTTCCTCAGAGAGCTCCCATGGATAAGGGTAGTTCTGGGTTTCTTCAAAAAACCTCAATGGGTACTTGTCAACAACATCTATATTCCAAGACTCGTCATCCACCTCCTCAGGATTCAGTTTTGTTGTTAGAACTAAAGGAGCATCCATCGTTCTTCCTCCCCTTGTATCAGGAAGAAATTTCTGGGAAAAATTTAACAACGCATCCATTAAAAGCATTATAGAATCCTCGTCTCCATCAGCGTTACGTCTCTTACCCGCATGCCAGAAAGGGTGTGCCAAATATGCTTTATATTTTGTAAATCCTATTATTCTTCCTATTATTCCTGCAGAAGTGTGTGGTGCAAGACCAATAACTAAATGTCCTAAGAGATCTTCACGTGTATTTATGTTATAATATGGCTCCATACCATATAATATTCTCAAAGAATCGTCAACAAATTTAGAAACATTTATCAGATAACTTGAGGTTGAGAAATATTCATTATCAGAAATAATTATGTCCTGTGGGAGAAGGCGCAATATTTGATCGTCGCTCTTTAAAATCTCTCCATTTATATCTTTTGAATAACCTAATTCTCTAAGCTTCTTCCATGAAACACCTATCTCTCTTGGCTTAAAATGTGTTAAAGGAACATCGGTTGCGTCACATCTGACAGTCCCGTCTTTGTTCACGTATAAATCATATTTTGCCCTTAAAACACCTTTTTCCAATATCTCGATGTTTCTGTCTTTCCCGCTTACCCCCTTCACTCCTTTAATTAATTCTGGTCTTATATCTATACCTGTTTTTTTGAACGCGTTGTCCATTAACTCTTTAATATTTATTTTTGTGTTTTTGAAAAACACAGTAGGCCTGTTGCAATG
>CAZKIC010000080.1:0-4170 GCA_964552785.1 uncultured archaeon | reverse complement strand
GATAATGGGTATATTCAGATACCATAACAAATTATACGAACTCAATTTTAAATATCTTATTAATACCCCTTGTCTATTAACTCTGCTCTTTTTATAACAAAAACCCCTGCATTATCTTTAAAATGAGTCTCGCTTTCCTCCACCACTATCCTCTTCCTGAAAAAAGGCGCATCAAGAACAGTAGTCTCTATCTCCCCGCCCTCTCCGGCAGGATTTATCTCGTATTTCTCTTTAAACTCTTTAAGAGTCTCTATAACATCTTTATCTATTTTTCGCCCCAACCAGCTTTCATCAAAAGGATAAGCGAAGACCCCGGAAATAATAACTTCTAAACCTTCCTTCACAACATCCTCCAAAATCTCAACCTGATCCTTGAGCCACAAAGGATTAAAACATTTCAATTTGAGATCATTGCATATTCTCTGCACTCTGGAAGCCTGATAAACAGAAGCAACCGCCCCTGTTACAACCCCTTCTATTGCATATTTCCTTACCGCGTCCAATACAGCATCCTTCAAATCCTCCAGTTCCTCTTCTTTCCTGCCTTTCGTCCTCTTAATAATTATCGGCAATCCAATTGCTTCAGCCTGCATCTCCGTAAGATCAACATTGGGTGTATGAAACATAAAACTCTCCGGATTTTCTGAAATCAAAGAGATTAAGCACACAACTTCTTCCTTCCTCATAGCTTTCAAAAAAGCAAGACTTGAATCCTTTCCTCCTGAAAACAAAACACCGACACGCATAAGAATATTTAATAAAGAGGCTTTAAATGTCTTAACCACATATATCCGAAAGTAAACTATATTATTTTGTATCTTATATCTTCTCATCACTATATACCATAGACCCTGTTTGCAGTCTTTCTCTGGAGTGCGGTCTGCTCATTTAAAGGAATCTCGACAAATTCGCAGCTGCTTAAGCTGTCCCCCCTTAAGAATTCTGTTGTATATCTCCCCCACATCTAAAGATTCCTTCTTTTTCTCAAACATTCCTATGACTTTCCTTAATTGCGGAGTCTTCAACAAAACACTTTCGGGCCATTCTTTCTTTTTGTTCCACACATAAGGCATAATAATTATGCCGAAATCAATGCCTCTTTTCATTATCTTGTCCCTTTCATTAAGAAGAAAATAATGCATCTTGACTTTCCCGGACATTCTTGGATCATAATAATCACGAACCTCTGAATTCAAAAAAACAACAATATATATACCTTTCAATCCCTCAACAATTTTTCTTGTTTCCTCCATCATTTCTATTTCATCATAAACAAAACTCCATTTTGGTTCATCACTCCCTTTGGTCAATTTGCTTATGTTAAAACTCCCGGAACCATTGGTAAGAACCTCAAAATATACACCTTCTTTATAGTCTCCGTCATGAATATAGACATCTACATCCGTTATCTGTGTGTATTTTTCATTCTTCCTAGAATTTATTCTCCTGCATAATCCTTTCCTCAGAACCACATCAGGATCGAACGAAGTGCGGAAAAGTATATGCTCGTAAAACATCATGCCGACAGACAATTCTCCTAAAAAGGAATGGATATCCGTGTTCTCTTTTAGAACAACCACAGAATCAATTTCATCATTTACCTCACATATTCCCCCTCTCTCTATATCAAACCAGTAAAGAGGAATACCTCTAAAAGGAGACTCTATTTCCAACAAAGCATTTTCTATGTACATTTTAACTCCTTATAATCTGGTAGAAATCATTAAAATCAAAAAACTGTGCCGAAGGATTGAACAGTGCAGCAAAACTGTTTATTTTATCTTGGCTCAGCATCCTGAAGGGCCATTCTTTCTTTCCGTTCCATTCAAAAGGGATAACAATAACTCCTAAAGATATGTCTCTCTTGGCAAGCCTGTCGGCTTCAATTCCAAGATAAGTATTCAGTGTCTTCAGATCATTTCTGTTGTTCTTATGCAATTCCTTTTTTGATCTTAATATTTTTGAATTATTGAAAACAACAACAAACACATTCCTCGTTTTCTCTTTGACGAGCAGGGTCTTATCATCGTAATGACCGGAGTCATTATAAAGAAACGACCATTTGGCGGGATGGTAATTTTCTTTTTTCTTCTTAACACGGTTTTTACTCTTGTTTGTAGTTAAATGAAACACAGACAACCAACCCCCATTATTACTCACAACCTCAAAATATATGCCGTCTCTTAAATAATCATCTTTTGGATGCAGAAAAATATCAATATCCGTAATCAATCTTTCTCTTTTATAGACTTTTCTTCTTATATCTATATACAAATCATTTATATCAATAACCCCTGAAGAACGTATTCTTTCCGAAAGCATATAAGCCAGCGATAATTCAGCAACAAAAGAACTTATTTTATGTCCTGTCTCGCTGAACAGATGGCTTATAGGGTAAACAACAGAAGGAGGTAAGAAACGATAGCAAGGGACAGAATCTATGGATGTGGTAATAGGCTCAAAATCAGCTCCGTATATCTTCATCTCACTACCTTCGTATAACTTTATATAAATATAAACACAAGAATATTTAAAACTTTTTATGATAGTGAACTATGTAATTAAAATACATCAGTCATGCCTGAATGTAAAATGTATTGGATTCACTTCTTTACAAACGATGGGGCGGCAGATTTGACCGGAATGTAAATACATGTAGAGTTTGTTTCAGATTCATAACACATGGTTTAGCGCCTTCTTTTATACGTATCGTCTGATCTTTCCATATATATAATATAATCATTATACGAAACTAAAATAAATATTTCGAAAAAGAAAAAGAAAAGATGCGGCTCTCCCTTTAACCGCATCCAAAAGGAGGCCTGTAAAGGCAGCTCTTGTTTGTCGGTAGGTTTGTGGTGTGGATGGATATGAACACCACAAGTATTACGCGCTAAGAACAAAGTTCTAAGCACAAAATCCTTATTTAATAATCTCTATTCCAAGAGACTGGCTCAGAGACACGTCTTGAGCTTGCTTCTCCATTTCCTGTCTTTGAGGTCCTAAGACGTATTGGCTCTTTACACCGGTTATTATAGTTATGACCCTTATTCCCCCTTTTAAATTCGGATCAATTCTCGCACCCCAAATTGTCTGAGCACCAGAATCCAAATTCTTGGCCACATAATCTCCTATCTCGGCAATTTCATCCAATTTCAAGTCCTCTCCACCTGAAACATGGATTAAAGCTCCGTTAGCTCCTTTATAATCAACATCCAATAATGGATGACTCATTGCCTGTTCAACAGCCTCTCTTGCTCTTGCCGCACTTGAGCTTTCTCCAACACCTATCATAGCAACCCCGCCAACAGACATCACAGATTTAACATCTGCAAAATCTAAATTAACTACAGAAGGTATTGATATTGTTTCTGTTATCCCCTTTATCATAGTCACGATAATCTCGTCTGCGACAGCAAAAGCCTGTTGAAGAGGCATATTTCCCGCTATCTCTACCAGACGGTCATTTTCTATAACAATAACTGTGTCTGTTACCTGCCTTAACTTAGCCAGACCGTCCTCTGCTTTGTGTATCCTTGCACCTTCTATCTTGAAAGGCATAGTCGTAACTCCTATTACTATAGAACCTTGAGCCCTGCCTAACTGGGCTATAACTGGAGCAGCTCCTGTTCCTGTTCCACCACCCATTCCTGCTACCAGGAAAATCATGTCCGCGCCTTTAAGAACATCTCTTAATTCATTCATGCTCTCTTCAGCAGCATTCTTACCTGTCTGAGGATATCCTCCAGCTCCGAGACCTTTGGTTAATTCCTGGCCTATAAGAATTTTCCTATCAGCATTAATTGTTCTTAAGTGCTTCATATCTGTATTTACTGCTATAGTTTCAGCACCGTGTATACCAACAGAATGCAACCTGTTCAAAGCATTGCAACCCATTCCACCTACTCCCACAACTACAATCTTGGCGTCGTGTACATCTACACCGAAATTGTCCAATGAATCGGACTGCATTCCAAATCCCAATCCTCCTTCCGGTTGCTTGTTTATAGCGTTGTTCAAAATAGATTCCATAGTCCTACCTCCACTTGTGTTTTATTCTCCCTCCTCCAAAGGCCTCTCTTCACTAATTATTCTCTCTTCCTGCCAGATGTTTACTTTGAAATATATACTAAGACCTGTATATCTCACTATAACAATATTTATATATTC
>CAZKIC010000079.1:0-4173 GCA_964552785.1 uncultured archaeon | reverse complement strand
GTCTATATATGTATGCATGAAGCAGACAGATATAACTTATATTAGTGACAGGGATATAGAGAAATGTTTTGACGAAAAAATAAAAAAATATATTGATAGTTATGAAGATTCTCCTTATTTAGAATTTCTTGTAGATATTTATTCTGATTTTGAAAAAAATGATAGAATTAATCTTCTTAGATTCCTCTATAATTTGGAATTAGAAGAGATGAAAGGTGAGAAAGATTTATTTCCTTTAAAATACTTGTTAGTTTATTACCACAATTTGCAAAAAAATTATTATGCTGTGGATGATCAATTCTTGATTGGAGGATGGGCATTATTCTTCAAAATCTGGAGTGTTGAAAGAGAAGGGGCTCTGTATAAATTTAGAGGAAGTCATGATATAGATCAAGTAGGAAAGGATAAAAGATATATGCACTTATGGAAAAAACTCTATCCAAGTGGATTAGAAATTAAGAGTCACTTGCCTAACAAATACTCATTTTACGCTGAAGATGAAGTAATAGTTAAGGAACCTTTCCCTTCAAAAAGACAAATCGAAATTGATTTTTATTATCCTGATAAAAACGATAAAATCTATCTATCAGATAATGAGTTTGATTATAATTCCATTGATAAAGAAGTTGTATTATTTTATGGAATACCGATATGTTTTATAGGAAAAGAGTCCTTCTTAAAATTAAAAAGTCTGGCAGGAAGAAGAAAAGACCTAGAGGATATTCAAATATATCAGGATTATGATAAGAATTGACTACAATAGTTGGGTGTTAAAATCTTTATAATTCTCCTCAACACATTTCTTCTTTATGTCGAAACTTTCCTCAAACATCTGGAAATTTTATGCAACAGGGATATTTCAGAATTTTTGGTTTATTTTGTCAATAAGTATCTTATTTTATCAGAAAAACGGCTTAAGTTATACAGATATAGGTATATTAGAATTTTTTGGAGCATTAACGATATTGTTCTTTGAAATTCCAACAGGGGCTGTTGCAGACATTATTGGAAGAAAGAAAAGTTTGTTTTTGGGTACGATCATAACTTCTGGATCGATGATATTAATAGGCCTTAGTCACACACTTTTCTTTTTCATAACAGGTTTCGTCCTATGGTCTATTGGCGACACTTTCATTTCTGGGGCCAGACAGGCGATAATATATGACTCTTTAAAACAAGAAGGTAAGGAAAAGGAGTATATGAAAGTAATGGGTCGCTATAGATTATACAATACAATAGTGTTAATTCTGTCTACATTTGTCGCACCTTTCTTATTTATCCTTGATATTAGACTGCCATACTTGTTGATGGGTGTTATGTGGTTTATATCTTCTTTTTTCATACTTTTAATGGAAGAACCGGAAATGGAAAGAATAAAGTATAATATAAAGAACCATTATATTCAAATGAAAGAAGGTCTGTTGTATTCTTTGACCCATAAACTAATAAGATGGTTGTTTCTGTTCTCTATATTTACGGAAACTCCGATGATTATTTACAACACTTTAATGACGCAGCCATATTACCTCAGTATAGGTTTTTCCGTTCAACATCTTGGTATTATTACTTCTATTATATATGGCCTAGCGAGTCTCGTAAGTTCACAAGCCCATAAAATAGAAAAAGGCCTTGGAGAAAAAACCTCTTTGTTCTCAATAGCATTGATACACACTTTTAGCTTTATAATTATGGGTTTGTTTAAGGTTCCGTTGGTCGTGGTTGTCGTGATTCTCTTATATATGTCAAGAGACTTTAGTTGGGTTGTTGTTGAAACCTACATTAACGACCACACACCTTCAAGAATGAGGGCAACTATACTTTCAATATGGAATGTTCCGATCAACACGGTTTTGTTGTTTGCTTATCTTCTATCGGGTTATCTCGTAGACATGTTTGGATTAAACCCCGTCATCCTATTTTTCGGTATAATGTTAGCGTTTTCAACAACGTTCCTGTTCTCAATAAAACCAAAATCTATCAAGTAAACCCTTAAGAATTTCAAAACTCGACAAACAACTTAAAACTTCTTCTCTATTTATCTTCATAGTCGTGAAAATAGACAAAATTTATTCTATACAAAGGAACAGAAACTAAATTATTTGATAATATTCAACAATTCTTTGATGTCTTTTATGACATAATCTGGTTTTCGGTAATCATTTATATCGCTTAGGTCTAAACCTTTTTTATCAATGAGGACAGTTTTTAATCCAACGGAATTTCCTCCTTCTATGTCATTAATTAAAGAATCGCCAACCATTAACGCTTCTTTTGGTTTAAGGTCAAGTTTATTTAATGCTTTCAAAAACATTATAGCTCTTGGCTTTTCTGCACCTACTTCTTCGGACGTAACCAATATGTCAACGTAATCCTCTAAACCCAATTTCTTTAACTTTCTTAATTGAATGTGCGTCGTTAAGTTTGTTACTATACCAATCTTTATGCGTTTTTTCTTCAACTCTTTTAATACCTCAATGACCCTGTTGTGCAGTACCATATTTTCCAAAAAAGCATTCCAATAAGCATCATACATATCGAGAATTAATGATGGTTTCACATCTCTATGGGTTTTCTCTATGAATCTATGAAAATACAAAACTCGGTTATGAGAAGAAGCGGTTCCGGCTAACTCTCTATGAATCTCAACTTTGCATTCATAATATTTTTCTTTAAATTCTTCAAAACTTATGTTTTTGTCTTTCAGAATCTCATAAACAGCTCGCTCTCCTGCAAGATTTGTTTTTTCGTACTCGTAAAGAGTATCGTCAAAATCAAACAATACCGCTTTAATCATCCCACCACCTTGATTTATTCTAATTTTATAAACATATACAATTATTAATCTTTTTATATGAGATCTCAAAAAATAGACATCTCGAAGGTATATCAGATCTTAAAGAGCGAAACTCGGAACTACAAAGTCCCAGTAGTAGATCTAATTGAGATGCAGACAAAAGACCCTTTCAAAGTGCTGGTTACGACAATTTTGTCTGCAAGAACAAAAGACGAGGTTACATTAAAGGCAGCAGAGAGATTGTTCTCGAAAGTCAGAAATCTGGATGACCTGGAATCTCTTTCTTTGGAAGAAATAGAAAAGTTGATTTACCCCACAGGGTTTTACAAAACAAAAGCGAAACACCTCAAGCAACTTCCAAAGGAAATAAAGGGGTTGTTTTTGGGAAATATTCCACAGGATGTTGATTCTCTAACCAAACTTCCTGGAGTCGGAAGGAAAACGGCAAACCTTGTTGTGGCAGTAGCGTTCAACAAGCCAGCAATATGTGTCGATACACATGTACACAGAATCATGAACAGGATAGGATATGTTAAAACAGAAACGCCTCTTCAGACAGAAATGGAACTCAGAAGAAAACTTCCCAAAAAATACTGGACAACTATAAATTCCGTCCTGGTTGCTTTTGGACAAAACACTTGCAAACCTGTTAAACCAAAGTGCAGTGATTGTCCTGTTAAAGAGTATTGTGATCATTTTAAAAGACTGAAAAATAAATGATAACTATGAACAAACAAAAAATTATAGGAATGGCAACAGAACGATTTAACAGATATAGAGGAATAGAATCAAAAGCGGAAGTTAAAGAAATTAAAGAAAATTATTTTGTGGTGGAATTCAAAGGGCACTTCTGCCACACTTGCGGAGTTCAGGACTATATAGACGACTTTCTCTTCATATTGGAGGACAAAGGTATGAAGGCGATAATAGAAAAGAAGGAAGAGATCGAGGAAGGGTTGTGTGTAAAATTCATGTTACAAGAAAACAATAACATTGAAACAGAGATTAAAGAGTTGATGAATTTACCAATAAAAAATCTTGTAGATAAACGCATAAAAGAGTTCGAGGATAAGGGCAGGCAAGGAAAAGAAGAACTATTCAAAGAGCTTTGTTTTTGTATATTGACGGCGAATTTTCAGGCTGAAAGAAGTATAAAAATACAGAAAGAAATAAATAAAGGCTTCATAACTCTAAAAGAAATGGAACTTTCAAAAAAACTAAAACAATTAGGCCATAGATTCCCGAATACAAGAGCAAGATACATAGTAGAGGCTAGGAAATTCATTAAAGATCTGCCCGAGATTATTAAAACAAAAGAAGGTAATGATTTAAGAGAGTGGTTTGTAAAAAACATAAAAGGTTTGGGATATAAAGAATCC
>CAZKIC010000078.1:0-4201 GCA_964552785.1 uncultured archaeon | reverse complement strand
CCATATATCTTTACATAATCGACAAATCCATCGAGGTTTTTGTCTATTACTCCGACATTTAGGGTTTGTTGATAATTATCAATAATTATGGGAATAGATAGACTTACCCCCCAAAGCTTCCCTTCGTCATATGCTTCTGAATATTTACCTTTAAGGGTATAGTCATACCCGTCTTCTTTCATTTTCCAAACCAATGGAGTTTTAAAAAATTTAATCATGAACCCATCATCATCCTCGTCAACCTTTCTTACCTTCTTAAACTCCTCAGGCAGAACATAATCCTCTATTGGTTTTCCTATCGGGCTTCCGTCTGTGAGGGAAAGAACATAGTTGGCAACATCAAAATATTTTACTCCGTCTTCCTCAAAGATGTGTTTGTGAATTCCTCTTTTTCCTTCTATGAAGTTTTTTATTTTGTCGTAAACAGAAGGTTTTGGATTGTTAACTTCACCAGCATAAACACTCTCGGGCATTACTCCCCTGACAGCAGCATAAGCCAAAGCAGCCACCCCTGTTTTCAAAAAGTCCCTTCTTGTCATACTCATAAACATCACCAACTCCTTTTAACTTAATTCTTCTTTGCTTTATATATAGTTTTTAAAGTTTAAATACTTTTCGGTGTTTTACTATGGTATAGTGGTTATAAGTTATCAAAAAATAAGGATAAAGTCAAGAGGAAGTTACCATACTTATAGTATAATATATAAAAATGTATGGTAACTTTTGAAATTGAGTTACCATCCATGATATTATAATTAAGATACTGTATGGTAACCAGGTGCCAAGATGAAAATTATCAGAGGCGTGCTTGAGGAAGAACTGAAAAACTCCTTGCGGATGAAAGAGGAGTATGAGAAGGCCCTTGCTTCTCTGCCAAAAGGTGCCATTGTAAAAAAGAAAATAAAAGGGCATTCTTATTATTATCTAATCAAAAGAGAAGGAAAAAAGGTGAAGTTTGAATACAAAGGCAAACTCAGCCCTGAGGAAATAAAGAGTTATGAGGAGGCAAAAATTCTTAGGGCAAAGTACAGAAAGATGCTTTCTCAAGTGAACAGGCAAATTTCATTTCTGAAGAAGGTGCTGAATGGAAAAGAGATACGCTCTGTTTCTTGATGTCATTAAACGGTTTCAGAGTGTAGGACTACTTGATGATTTAATCCTTATCGGCAGTTGGTGCTTGTATTTTTACAAAGAGTACTTTTCAAAAGCAGAGTTTCTTCCCACCATAAGAACAAGAGACATGGACTTTCTGGTTCCCACTCCTGTGCGTATTAAGAAGAAAGTTGATGTTACAGCACTGCTTAAAGACGAGGGATTTATTGTAAGTTTTAGCGGTGATAAGGGGTATATGAAACTTATGCATCCTGAGTTGATTATTGAATTTTTAGTGCCTGAGAGAGGAAGAGGACTGGACAGACCATATCCTTTACCTCAATTAGGCATGAATGCCCAGCCATTACGATATCTTGACTATCTTGCCAGCAACACAATTTGTATTGAAACTGAAGGGCTCAGGATAAGGCTCCCTCACCCTGCTGCCTTTGCACTGCATAAACTCATAATATCAACCAGAAGACAAATCAAAGCCAAGGCTCTTAAAGAGAAAAGAGAGGCTCTATCAGTTCTTACCGCTCTTGTAAATGAAAACAAATCATCTGAAATCAGGCAGTTCTTTAACAAAATGCCCAAACGATGGCAGAAGAAGGTCATAGAAGTGCTAAAGGGTCTTGGGCAAGAAGTCATACTTAAACTATAATAAGTCTCATCTCTAACCGTTAAAGTTTTTCACCTGCAAAGTTATTGGCTTTGAGTTGCCTCAGAAAGTTCTGGATGACAAAAAAAGCGAACATTATCCCTGGAATTGGTTCGCCCTATATGGCGATCCTCAATACGTGATTTACAGCGAAAAACTTTCTGACCATGTTCCTGAATACTGGACGATGGGCAGCGGAGACCTTTTCACGGTTACGACTGTGTTGAGCATGGCAGGCTCGGCAGTTCTTGACTGCTTTAGTCTTATAAAAGGTGCGGGTTCAAAAATAGCGAGGGAAGTGAGTGAAAGTGCGTTATCAAAACTATTAAGAAACATAGTAACAAGGGATGGGGAGAAACTCGGCATCAAAACAGCTGAAGAAGTTCTGGAGGAGAGTGTTGGAAAAGGCACTGTAAGCATTTTGGAAAGAACAAATAACATAAGAGGAACAATCTCTAAATTCGGAGATGAGGAAGGAGAAGTTGTTTTGGACTTTGTATACAAAACCAGAAACATGGACGAAAAGGAAGCGAAGGAGTTCTTTGAGAGCTTCAAAAACTTTGACAACACTTTGAAAGACATGAGTGAAGATGATTTTCTGAGTTTAAGAAGGGAGATTTTAGGGGAAGGGGAAGATGCTGTAAAAGCGGTTCTCAACATGAAGCGACTTACTAATGAGCTGTTCAGTTACGCAAGAAGCACTTCCAAAATGATAGGAAAGATGCCTGATGAAACTTTTGAGTTCTTGTTGGAGAAGAGTGTTTTAGAGAATAATTTTGAATCTTTCTTCAACAATCCCGAGGTAAGGAAAATGATAGTGGAAGATGTAGAGGCAAGGCTAAAGAAAGCGTCTGCATCCGACATAAAGAAAGCCATAAAAGAAACTTTGGGAATTAATGATGATGTTTTAGAGAGACTCACAAAAATAGGCGAAAGAATAAAGGATTCTGTTAAGAATTCTCCACAAGTCAGACATCCTGCTGTGTTGGGTGTTGTGGGATTGGGTGTTTACGGTGCTTCATTTTATGACAAAAGAAATCAACTTCTCGAGCCGTGCGGGAAAAACACGATTTGTCTTGCCAAGAACTTCGATATTATCTTTATTTCCAAATATCTCCAAAGAGATGTCATTCCTCTTCTCCCAGAAGTCAATGACTACTACATCACTGTTGGAGACCCGAACAACAAAGAAAAGATGTATTTGGCGAGTCCGTGCATAGCGGATTTGGAGGTTAAGAAGGAACCGATGGATTGCGACAATTATTTGGGAAATGATAAGGAATATGTTAGGGTTAGTATTTCTAAATATGAATTCAACTTGCGTTGGAATGAAAATAAACAAAAAGCAGAAGTAGAATATCCAGGTGGACAAGATCCTCTAAGTTTAGGAGAAAAATATATCTTTTATACCACAATCGAAAGTCTAAGTAAAAACGAAAAGTTAAGAGAATTGGGTATTGATACTTCTTCTCCAGAACTATTAACTAAATCAGTGAATGAGTTAAAAGAGAAATACGAAGAAACAAAAATTCTTAACAAACTTAGGCGTGCTCTCAGGCTTAGCAGAATGACAGATCGTGATGTGATTGCTCTTAGCGAAGAAGAGTACCTTCAAGCCTGGGAGCTCTACCTTGACATGAACAAACTCATCGAAGGTCTGGTTGAATCTACAGAGGAAATAGATGAGGATTATTCGAACGAGGTGAGACAAGGTATTAAGGAAAATGTGCTAGCATATAAATACGACAACACCGATAATACCGAAACAGTCAACTTCTACGCAATATCTGTGAGTTATCCAAATGCTGGAGGGGCTTATAAAGAGTGTGAAGAGAGTAGTATGTGGAAAGATATTGGTGATTTCTTAAGCGGAGTGAACGAGTATCCAATCTCTAGAAATATGAACAGGATATCCATAACTGCTGACAAAAAAATAAGCAATGAAAAATACAAAGACAAAATCTCGAGCGAGTTTGGAGGCTACAATTTCTGTTACAGAGATAAAGGATTTATCGAGAGAAATTACGATGAAATAAGCACAGCAGGATCCATAGCAATATGCGGTGTTGCTGGCTTGTTTGGAGGCCCTGTTGGTTACTGTGTTTCATCATTAGCGACAACAGTTGCTTCAGAGTATTACAGGGGAAAATTGGAAAGCTACCGCTGGCCTTACGGAATCGGAGAAAAAAGGTTTTCAGTTCAATAATAAAAAAAAGAAGTAGTTAAAATTGTTTTACAGGAGTCCTTTCCATCAATGCTTTTTGCTCGTTGAGAACTCTTTCCCTACCACCAAACTTCTTCTTTTCAATCTTCCCGTCGTAGTTTCGGTCTATATATCTGCACCAACCATATATCTTTACATAATCGACAAATCCATCGAGGTTTTTGTCTAGTACTCCGACAGTTAGGGTTTGTTGATAATTATCAATAATTATAGGAATATATAGC